>JAHDHB010000004.1:27292-33016 GCA_020631545.1 Saprospiraceae bacterium
AATTTTGAAACACATAAGACTCAAGACTAGTTAAGAATTAGGAGTGAAGAGTTAGGAGTTGTCCGTTTTCGCGTGAAAAACGTAAACTTTCAACCTTCGAAAAACGGTCTAAAAAGATCTTTGCAACATCCTGAATTTCAAATTGTCTACTTGTGCTTTCGTGTTAAAAAACAACAAAATGAAAGCATGTAGTAGATATAAGTTTTTGACGTAGTAAAATGACGAGAATGAAATAAGGAGGTCTTGCGACCTTTTTAAGAGCATATGAAGGGAGAAAACACGACTAAATCCCGATAGCTATCGTGGATAACTAAACGGCATGGATTCGTAATTCGTAATTCCAAACTCGTAATTCACTAAAAAAAAAGCCCTCTGCACTTACAATAAGGCAGAGGGCTTTGTGTTTAGCAATAGCCGTTTATCAACAAACGTAATTATAAGTTAATCACTCATTCACTTATGACAAGGTAAAAAATAACAATTACGATTCCTCTATAATTTAATTAGACTGGTGTGAAGTCCTCTCAAAATTACTTTTGAAATAACAAAGCTTCCTTAAAAAAGACAAACCGTAATTGTTTAAGCAAAGAAGTGTATATAATGCAAAATAAAATAATCGCTTGAGTACACGCTGACTCATTCTTCTCTCTTCTTTCAAGCAACAACGAAGAAAATCGTTAAGTTTAAAAAAAAAGGCTGCAAGATTTAACGTTTTAAATTTGCAGCCCCCCGATGTTTGTTCTTCGTTAAAATTGTTCGGTTTCTTATTAATACGGGGTTGCATGACTTTTGTTTCATTTTAACTGAAAAAAGTATAACTTTTTTTCATTCGAAGCTTTTTAATAATTTATTTTCATTTAAACTGTAGTTTATTAGAAAAAAAACTGGACATATTTTTTTTCAAAAAAAAATAGCATTTTTTTTAAGCTTCGTATTTTTAACTAAAAATCATCTAAAACCTCCCTTGCTCCTACTTGGCAAGCTTGTGGGTATTCATTATTTTTGCTTAATATGAAAAAAGTAGTCACTACCACGAACGCCAAGAGAAAGAAGAAAGTCTCTAAAAAAGCAGCTCCGCCGATTGGTTTACAAGGAGTTAATCCTTTGTATGCTGCTTTGGCTTTAGCCTTTATCGCCTTTATCGCCTATTTGCCTTCTCTTCAGAATGACTTTGTAAATTGGGATGATCCGAGCTATATCTTAAATAACATGCATATTCGGCACTTTGACTTTGGTGTTTTGATAGAAATGTTCAATCCATTTCCAAAGAATTACCTCGTCAGTAATTACCATCCCTTTACAGAATTAAGCCTTGCCATTGATCATATTATATATGGTGGCCTAAAGCCAAAAGGATTTCATATTACCAACCTCGTCTTGCATTCCATTAACACGGCACTAGTCTTCACCTTCATCTATCGCCTAGCAGGCAAAAGCATCATCATAGCAGGTTTTACGGCGTTATTTTTCGGAATACATCCTATGCACATTGAGTCTGTTGCTTGGGTATCAGAGCGTAAAGATGTTCTTCACGTACTCTTCTACCTCTTGGCTATGCTCCAATATTTGAAGTATTTAGAATCTGATAGAACACGCAAGTATTTAGTTTATACGTTCATCCTCTTCATTTGTTCCCTGCTTTCCAAGGCACAAGCAGTAACCTTGCCACTAGCTTTGCTGCTCTTAGACTATTTTTATTCACGGAAAGACCTTAAGCTCATTGCCCTAGAAAAAGCACCTTTTTTCGTATTTTCCTTACTTTTTGGCCTATTAGCCATCAAAGCACAAGCCTCTACAGAAGCCATTACGCTGGTCAATATTCCATTAGCACAACGTCCATTTACAGGGAGTTACGCTTTATTCACTTATTTATGGATGCTTTTTGCGCCGGTTGGTTTATCCGCTTTGCACCCTTATCCTTTTGAGATGGGCGGAGCATTGCCTTGGCGGTTTTATGCTAGTATTTTAGTGATGTTGGGCTTCTTAGCCGCGCTATTTTTTGCTTGGAAAAAGGACAAAAAAGAAATCGCTTTTGGCCTAGGTTTTTTCTTCTTCACCATTCTTCCCGTCTTGCAGTTTTTGACCGTTGGAGAAGCTATTATTGCAGAGCGCTATACTTATCTGCCTTACATTGGTCTACTTTTCATGCTGGGCTATTTCATTGATAAAGCTTTTACTGTAAGCAGTTTAAACAAATTTAAACTGCCCTTAATCGCTTTAGTTACTGTTTTTTCTGTCGCCTTTATCGTCATGGATTGGGATCGAATTGGAGATTGGAAAGATTCCCCTACGCTATGGAATAATGTACTAGAACAATATCCTAATGAAAAGCTAGCTTACGTCAATCTTAGTCACTTCTTTAGTGAAGTAAAAGAATATGACAAGAGTATTGAATATGCCGAAAAAGGGCTAAAAATTGCTCCAAACCACTACAAGTTATGGGTAAATAAAGCCTTTGGATTGATGAAAAAGAATCAGCATAAAGCGGCTATTCCTGTCTTGCAAGAGGCCGTAAAACGCGATCCCCATCATTACGAAATCTATTTCAACTTAGGAATTTGCCACGATAACCTCAAGCAGTTTGACAAGTCATTTGAGTATTATAACAAGACTTTAGAGTATGAGCCTGACCACATTCAAGCCTTTTTGCAGCGTGGTGTTATCTATTCGAACAATAAAAATGATCAGGCAAAAGCTGCCGCTGATTTCAAACGTGTCATTGAATACGCCCCAACACATCCTGACGGATTGATGAACTTGGCGGTTTCTTATTATAAGATGCAAAATTATGAAGAGGCTTTAGAATATGCTACGAGAGCTGTAGATGCTTCTCCTACGAATGGGAAAACCTACTACGTTCGTTCTTTAGCCTATAATTCACTTGGAAAAACGAAGGAAGCTCAGGCAGATCAAGCCAAAGCGAAAAGTCTAGGCCATAATTTTTAGGTATTTCAATGAATTGATAATCCGAATTCCTTTAACCACAGCCCCTTCTTTTAACTACTTTTAAAAAATAGATTTTCTATTATGTCAAATAAATATGCTAGTATCGATAATCTTCGCTTTCTTTGGAAAGACGTTCATCAAAGTGAAAAGCTTTTCAAGCATGAGCGGTACCAAGATTATGATGTAGAGAGCATTGATCTTTTGCTAAATGCTGCGAAAGACTTGTGTGATAAAGAATTGCATCCTTATGTGCAAATAATGGACGAAGATCCTGCACGTTATGAAGATGGCAAAATCATCGTTCATCCTCAAGTAGAAAAGGTCATCGCTTTGGCAGCGGAAAATGGCTGGATCGGGGCAGAATTCGAATATGATCGGGGAGGAATGCAACTACCACATATCATTTGTACTTCCTTGAATTACATTGCACAGGCAGCGAATAACCAAGTAACGGGCTACTTGGCCCTAACGGGTGGCGCTGCGGGCTTGATCAATTCATTTGGAAGTCAAGAGCTATTCGACACTTATGTTCCTAACATGCTGGCAGGCAAGTGGATGGGTTCTATGGCTTTGACAGAACCCCAAGCAGGGAGTTCCTTATCGGATATCACCACTTCTGCTACACCAACAGCGGAAGGCTACTACCATATAAAAGGTCAAAAAATATTCATCTCTGGTGGCGACCATGAATATGCAGAGAATTTCGTACACCTCACCCTGGCCAGAATCGAAGGTGCTCCAGCAGGAACTAAAGGAATTTCTCTATTTGTCGTTCCCAAGCATCGTCCTGATTCTAAGGGAAGTTTGACGCCGAATGATGTCATTACCGCTGGTGATTTTCAGAAAATGGGGCAACGCGGCTATTGCACTACTCATTTATCCTATGGTGAAAATGATGATTGCCGGGGTTGGCTAGTAGGAGAACCGAATAGGGGCTTGAAATACATGTTTCAGATGATGAATGGTGCGCGTATCGAAGTAGGTATGACAGGCGTTTCCATTGCTTCTGCCGCTTATTATGCTTCCTTACAGTACGCAAAAGAACGTCCTCAAGGTAGAGCGATCAGCAATTCTGGAAAAAAGAATGTTCAACAAGAACAAACGCTGATTATCAATCATCCAGATGTACGGAGAATGCTACTTTTACAGAAGGCTGTGGTCGAAGGAGGGCTGAGTTTGTTGCTAGAGGCATCAAAATATAATGATCTTCAAGAGGTGCTTACTGGAGAGGAAAAGGAAAATGCGCAATTGCTGTTAGAAATTTTGACACCAATTGCGAAAACGTATCCTTCTGAAATGGGCCAAGTCGCTATAAGCAATGGGCTGCAAGTCCTAGGAGGTTATGGCTTTTGCACTGATTTCCCGCTACAACAGTACTACCGAGATGTAAGAATAACAGCTATTTATGAAGGAACAACGGGCATTCAATCCCTCGATCTCCTCGGGCGAAAAGTAACGATGCAAAATGGCAAAGCTATTCGCTTATTGATGCAGGAAATAGGGAAATCCATTCAAGCAGCAACTCAACATAAAACGTTAGAGCCGTATGCTTTACGCTTGGGCGAGAAACTCGTCGTTACACAAAAAGTACTCGAACATTTACTAGGTTTTGCGATGAAAGGAAATCACCAACGCTTCCTTGCCGATGCTTCTATTTTTATGGAATTTTTCAGTACCATCGTCGTAGCTTGGCAATTGCTAAAGCAAGCCGTAGTAGCCCAAGAAGCATTAACCTCTGGTAAAATGAACTACGCTCCAGATTTCTACGAAAGCAAAATCTTAACTACGCGTTTTTACTTTAAATATGAATTGACAAAAACGGAAGGGCTAGCACAAACCTTAATGGATGAAGAACAGTTGACCTTGGTTGGCGATAAGGAATTAATTATGTAAGGTTTGCAAGGTTTTCAAATAGCTTAGTCGCTAAATCCATATACAAAAAAACGAGGCCTGTAAGCCTATCCCTTGCTTACAGAGCCTCTCAAACCTAAACACTATATTGAGTAATTTTTTTAGTTTAAATCCATGTCAACTAGGAATTTTGTTGAGTAACTCAACGTAATTCCTAGTGTCATGTAGCAATAAGTTGGAGTGGGGCTCCATCTCATCTTAGTTTTATATCATTTCCGAGGAAACAGGGAGTTAATCGCCTTCTTCACTAGCGATTTGGGTAATGTTTTCATCTGGTGTTTCTGTAGTAGGAGCTTCCTCCAATGCAGGATTATTAGAGTCCGTCGTCTCTCCATTTTCTTTAGGAGGAGTATTCGTTTCCGTCTCCTCTTTAGTCTCTTCCGTGATTTCCAACTCGTTAACTTCCTTTACTGAATTTTCATTCACCAGCAAATTAAGAGCTAGGAAACCTAAAAATGTAGTAGATGTCCTCATAACTATGCAAGTTAAAGTATGTATGTCTACTCGTTTTAAGCTGGCTTAAAACCCAGCGGGCTTTTCGACATCCGCCCTTCTTGTAATAAGCTGTAAAATCATTTTACAGTATAACGTTCCTAAATCAGTATGACACAAAAGTAAGGTAAGGTAAGCAATATTCCATCGTGCATTTTTTTACCAAAACCGCTGAAAAAACAATTTTTCAAGGCCACCTTCTTAAGAAAATTCTAAAAAATAAGTTCTAAAAACGGGGGGCAAGCAGATGAATTGAACTCAAAGCTCCTTCAAACTATCGGTATATGCCTATAAAAAGATGGTTTTGTGCCCCCCTACTGATGAATTTCTTTTAATCGTAAAACTAGTATCGTGTCAAGTTAAAAATGTCGGCAT
>JAHDHB010000004.1:33026-42128 GCA_020631545.1 Saprospiraceae bacterium
AATGAAAAAATCTCTCAAAAGCTACTCGCCACTTTTAGCTTGACACGACACTAGCGTATAATCCAGAAACTCAAGAATTCCTTATTCCATCTGCAAAGTTGCTATCAATTTGCCTTACAAAACTACGTCAGATAACAGGATCGTGCAACGTGCAAAAAATTACCATTATCGCCAGAAAACGAAAAAAAATCATCGAGAGTTGGCCAACATTCTTATTTTTGTGTCGTATTTAGTTCAGTTCAGTTTCTTAGACAAAAGAATAAATCCGTTTTCCTTCTTTTCTCAATGAACTATTGAATCCACCAAGTTGTATATCTCAAGTCCTTCTTCTAGTATGTCCGAACAAAAAACAATTAATAGCACCCGTTTGATTAATATCCTACGCACCTTTGATAAGGAAGAACTGAAACAACTTGACAAATTTGTTCGTTCTCCTTATTTCAATACCAATTTGAATGTTTCTACACTCTTTGGACAATTAAAAAAACATGCTCCACACTTCTCTTCCGAAATTCTAAAAGTAGCCTTGTTTAATAAAATCTATACTAAAAAGTATAACAAACAAACAGTTCTATCGGCTAGTGAAAACCGCCTTCTCAACGACTTAGTCCACAAACTGACGAAACTGGTAGAAGAGTTTCTTGCTTATGATAAGTTCGACAAAAAAGAGATTTACAAACATAGCTTGACCATTGACAATCTTTTAGAAAAAAAATTGACAGATGAAGTCAACTCTATTTTTAGAAAAGCGGAAAGCGCTTTAAAGAAAATGCCGCACAAGGATCGAGATTATTACCAAGACTTATTTTTGCTTAATGAAAGTCATTTCCATCATAAAATGCTGTTGAACAACCGAGCAAAAGATGTTGGGATGCAAGAAGTTATCAATAGTCTTCAAAAAACTTCCTTGACGAACCTTATTCGTTTATACTGCGCAGCCCTCAACCGTGAAAAAATCTGCAACGTTCATTATTCCTATCCCTTGATGGATAGTTTAATTGAATACATCCGAGAAGATGTCGAAAGCCAAGAACCCATTGTTCAAATCTACTACCATATCTTAATGGTGATGAAAGGGAGTGACGTAGGAAGTCATTTCCTAAAACTCAAGGAAAGTATTAAGGTTTTTGGCAGTCTGTTTCACCTCCACGAACTGCGGCAGATGTACATTTTCATCGTGAATTATTGTGTACGAAGAATCAAGGCCGGAGGTTTAGAATACAAGGAAGAATTGTTCACCATTTATCAAAATTCGTTGAATCCTCCTGTTTGGAATAGCAGCATGCATTTTTCCTCGAATACCTTCATGCTTATCGCCAAAAGTGCATTAAATGTCAATCGACCAGATTGGCTTATTGAATTCATCGAAAAATACAAAGCAGAACTTAACCCCAAGCACCAAATCACCGTTCCAGCATTAGCCTACGCTCATTTACATTTCCACCTAAAAGACTTCGATAAGTCGATGGAAAATTTATTACGAGTTGATAATCATGTTGATTTCATCTACAATTTCTACTACCGAATATTAGAAATTAAAATTGCCTTTGAACAAACGGTCAATTTTAACAGCCCTTCACGCAAAAAGAAATTCTTGACGGACAAAATCGAAGCCCTTCGTTTTTTCATCGACCGCAAAAAAAACAACAAGGACAAAACCATCTCAGAAACAAATTTGACCAACTATGGCAATTTTTATAAATTGGTAAGACGACTTGCCGTTATCAAAACGGAAAAACCTCTACATTTTGTTCCTTTAGAAAAAGTAGCAAAACTATTGCTCGACATCAAGCAAGAAGATTCTTTGGAAGAAAGGGATTGGCTACAGGAAAAAGCGGAAGAATTGTTGAAGAAAAAGAAGTGAGGGTCAAGAGTCTGCTTTTTTTAGTGCTTGAATTTCCTTGCTAAAATTTAAGGCGGGGAATTCTTTACTTAGTTCTTCCATCAAGATCTGTTGTTTTTTTAGGAAGTTTTTATGAGCTTCACTATCAGGACGAATGGGGCGATGCGCTAAATTTTTCTGTATTTGCTTGATCTTTTTATTCAATTGAAGGGTTTCTTGATTGAAGTAGGTTTCAGCAAAACATTCCCATACATAATCAACAGCTACCAGAGTAGGATGCACCATATCCTCCTTAAAAAAACGATAATCGCGTAGCTCATCCGTAACGATTTCGTAGGCGGGGAAATAGTCTACGAAAGAAAATTTTTCTTGTAATTTATGAACAGCGAGCAATAAAGTCGCCTTACTTCGATTGCTTTCCACTAAGCCATCACGAAGATATCGTACAGGACTAACCGTTAATATTACTTGTAAATCCGATCTTTTTGCTTGCAATTTACTAAGTAAAGCATCATAAGTAGTGGTTATTTCTTCAACGGAAAGCAATTTTCTTTGAAATTCTTGAGTAGGTAATTTATGGCAATTGGCTACAATTTGATTCGTGGGAAGATGATGAAAAGCATGAGCGGAACCGAACGTTAAGATTAAGGTGTCTAAATTTTCTAAGGTTTTATGTCCTCTTTCAATTTCGGTGTTTATGTTACTAAGTACCTCTTCTTGCTTCAAGTGAGAAAATCGGCCATGATGCTGAAAACTATGCCAAAGCCCTTGATGTTCGAATAGATCTTTTCTAGTGAATGTCGTTTTATTAAACAGTATTTCAAGACTTTGTGCGATAGAAATCGGATTATACAGTATTCCAAAAGGATTTAGGTGAGCATTAAATTTATGCGCCATTAGTTGTTCTCCCACATTCTCCGCAAAGCAAGAACCCAATCCTAATATCTGTTGCTCATGCTTGATTTTACAAGTAGAAGCAGGAATGGAAAGCGGCGTTCGAAAAGTCTTTGTACCTATCATACGATTGAAGGAATAAGAATTAGTGCGAATAATTTGCACAAAATAACGATATTTGTTCACTATACGAATTTGACCTCACTAATGCTTTAAATAATTGACCTGCATTTTTTAGTGACAATAATTCGAGATAAAACGCGTTAAACTTACGGAGAATGAAAGATTTTAACCATACTAGTTACGAGCTGCATCAAAAGAAGGAGGTCAATGAGCAAAAAATTGAAGGATGGAAGAACAAAAAATCGATTGATTATTGGCTCCATACTCGAATGTACAAGCACCTGCGCCCTATGCTTGACCATGATGTTGGAGCTTCTTGGCTAACGGTAGGTGATGGCCGGTATGGAACCGATGGGCATTATATCCAAGAACATAAAGGAAAAGCAACGATCACAGATATTTCTAGCGTATTGCTGGAATTAGCAAAAAAAGATGGCTATATCAAAGATTTTTCTATTGAGAATGCAGAAGCCTTGACATTTCCTACGGGAAATTTTGATTACACCTTATGTAAAGAAGCTTACCATCATTTTCCTCGTCCTATGATCGCTTTGTACGAGATGCTACGCGTTTCCAAAAAAGGAGTCATATTGATGGAGCCAAATGATATCAATATCCCTCCTAGTCCTAGGGTTTGGCCTACACTTTTATGGTATTTAGGCAAGTGTTTTAAATATCTCATCAAGCGGGCTCAAGGCAAAAACCCTTATTTTATAGGTGACTATGAACCTACAGGGAATTATGTGTTCAGTATTTCGGAGCGTGAAATAGAGAAGGTAGCGCTTGGTCTAAATCTCGATATGGTTGCTTTTTTAGGAATTAATCATACTAGTGAAACAGGCGTTGAGTACGCCAACATGGGGGATGGCACTGCGATAGAACGTAGTATAAAAAAGAGCTTGAAAAAGCTCGACTTTAAGAGCAACATGGGGATTAGTAAGCCCAATCTTTTAATAGCCATGCTTTTTAAAACGATGCCTTCTACTAAAATCTTAACGACGCTGAAGAAGCATGGGTTCGAAATTCGGCAGCTTACCAAAAATCCTTATGTTTGATTAAAGGTAAAGCGTCTTTGTGTTTTTAAGGTTGAGAAGCCACTACCATGATGTAGAGAGTTTACTCCGAAAAGTAAGAATTAATGAAAAGATACGATTTATGATGTAAGATGCATGAACCCCTCATTACGTAAATTGTTATTTGCTAGGAAATAATAAACATCATACTTCTTGAATCTTACATCATATTTTGAAGAAGAGCCTTTTCGGGGTGGCCTCACTCCTTATTTGCTAAAATCGTTCAATTTAGATAATAGTAACCGCCTTGCTATTGATTGATGGCTTAGCCAAAACATACTTATTATAGAACATGAAACAAAATCAAATAAAAAGCTTAAAGTTCCTAATACTTCTTTTATCACTAAATGTGGTTGTGTTTGGATGCCAAAAAGAGGATTGTTCGGAAATAGCGACGTCCGCTGCTACGACATTTGAGACCTATAGTAATGAAGAACCTCGCACAGATTCTACTTGTATCGAAGCTAGAGATGTCCTAATAGTTTACTTGGAAGCCTGCGAACAAAATGAGGATATTTCGTATTTTCTCTCTCTTCTTCCTTGTTATTGATTAATTCCTGACCAAAAAAAGGCCATTTTAAGCAAACGAAGGGTAGTTCCTTCTGGTAAATACTTGAAAATTGTCGAGTTGAGTCTTATTCCGATAATATTATCAGGATAAATGACTAGTGGTGCTGCTCATAAGTTCTAAAAAAAGACCTATTCGGTTAAGTACAAATTAAATTTAACATCTACATTTTCTTTCATATCTAACGAATTCCGAATGCTTCATTCCTTTTGCATTCGATAAAATTTTTTCTATCCAATTTTGGCTTTTTTTAAAAGTTGGCATCATTCCTGCCAGGAGAGGTCGAGTCTGTTTAATTCTTGTTTTTTATTTGGTTTGAAGTTAAAAAACAGAACTATTATTGTTATTTATGTAGTAAAAAACAAGATTCAAACAATAATTTTTCAAAGGAGTATTCTAGGAAAATTATCAACCAGACTTTAACCTTAAACTATTAACTTAATTTTTTCTAAAAATTTTACAACAATTATGAAGCGTTTTATTTCTAAATTCTTCCTCCTTTTTATTGCTTTTACACTTACTTTATCTGCTTGCCAAAAAGCAGAAAAATCTTGTACAGATCTTCAAATCGAAGCGAGTAACGCTTCCGCAGAATTTAATGAAGACACCAACAATACCGCAAAATGTGAGGCTTACATGGTAGCCCTAGAAGCTTATATTGCTAAGGGATGTCCTGACAGTGGTGGTTTTGTTGCTGCTCTTGATGCCTTACCTTGCCGCTACTAATAGCAAGGAGGACAGAAGATAGAATACAAAACGTTCTGAACTATAAACCAAAGGGTTGCATGATATGCAGCCCTTTTTTATTTCCCTTCCACCTCATTTCTTGAGGAGTTTAAACCTCTGTACCCGACAGATGAGCATTTGTATAGAATACCAATCGCACAATGCGAGGGTGCTATTATCATGGGAATGAGTGGGGCTATGCATGAAAAAATGGGCATTCGGGATGGACAGCTTTACCCAACCATCTATGGCCTTTATGATATGGCCTTGATGAAACGCAGAAGGTTTAAAACAAGTGCTTGAATTAATTATGTTTAGGTGGAAACGCAGCGCGAGAACACACACGCAGCGCGATTCTATAACCTGCTACTTTCTTAGTGGTAGTAGTGCAACACTCGTTTCTACTTTTCTAGCGCAACGTCTAAAATTTTTAGTCGCTTGGCTACAAAAAAGCGAGCACGATCACGGCAAAGGCAAAACATTTTAATGCACAAAGCAACATTTTTTTTGAAAAAATTTGCTTCTAAGTGCAATTTTAATTAATATGCAAGCGTTTTAAAGCTATACTTTACCCATAAAATAAAAATGTGAACAAAAGTAAAACACATAACTTTGACGCTCATTGGAAAATCATCATAACAGAACTCTTTGAAGATTTCGTGCAATTTTACCTTCCTGAACTTTACCCTGAGATTGATTTTTCTGTCTCTCCTGAATCTCTTCAACAAGAACTGGAACAGATGATCAAAGACGAAGAGATGAAAGGAAAAATCATCAATGATAAACTCATTAAGGTCAAATTAAAGAACGGAAAAGAGCAATACATTCTTATACATATAGAAATACAATCCTATAAGGATGAAACATTTCAGCAAAGAATGTTTAGGTATTTTTCCCGAATTTACGATGCACATCCCAATAAGGATATCACAGCCATTGCCATTTATACAGGTAAGTGGCGACCTGAAAACCATGATCGTTTTGTAAAGGCAAAAAATGGAAAAGGAGTGTACTATATCTATCATTCCTACTGGGTAGAAGAGGCCGATATAAATACATTAAAAGCTTCTGAAAATCCTTTTGCACTGGCCGTTTTGGCAGCAAAACAGGTGAATGCTACTTATAAAAAACCTGTTAAACGCCTCAAGTATAAGAAAGAATTGATAAATTTGATGAATGAAAGACAATATTCAGATAAACAAATCTGGAGTGTGTTGACTTTTATCAAATTTATGATGATATTACCTAAGGAACAAGAGCTTGAATTCCGACAACACTTTAATGAAATTTTTATGAAAGGAGAAAACATTGATCCAGAATACGCTAAACAACGACACGAGTTTGGGATGGATATCGTTAAAATGCTTTTGGGGAAATCTGTAGAGGAACAGATCGAGGAACAGGTGGAGGAACAACTCAAGAAACAGGTGGAGCAACAACTCAAAAAACAGGTGGAGCAACAACTCGAAGAAAAAGTTTTAGCTACCTCCTATAATCTCCTAAAAGCTGGTGTTTCTGCTAAAATCGTAGCGCTTTCCTTAAATCTACCTATAGAAAAAATAGTCGAGATTCAAGCACAACTCAATATGGGCAAAGCTTGATTTTCAAACAACTATTCTCCTAAATTTCTTACGAGTGAACTTCTGGGCAAAAATGGCCGGATATCAAAAACGCTTTTTGATTTCGCTCAATTTTAGTGCTTCTTGTAGAGGGTAGAAAGTAGAGGGATTAACCGTCATTAAACTGACGATTTTTCTTCGAAAAATCAGGTCGTTATAGCTATAATTGCGATCCCTATCACGGAATACCATCTACTCTATACATGGTAGTGGCTTCGCCACCTTAGGGGCTGTTAAAAAATAAAGTTTACACTTGATTGGAAGAATTTGCCCTTACTCTACGTTGTTCAATCGTCAAATAGCTAGGCTATTATTCTCTTTCACGCCTTGATTAAGGACAAATTCTTCACACTAAAGTTGTAAACTTTATTTCTTAACAGCCCCTTAGGGTAAATAGGAATTAATACCTTTGAGGCAGTCCCCTACAAAATCACTTATTCTATATAGTAGTACCCCTCCTACTGGCTCTTGTACATCTATTGCTAAAATCTAATTTTACTCAGAATTTCCAAACTAGGTCCAATACTTTGAACTAAAGAATATGCTTCTTGCAAAAGGAATTAGTTTTCAAATTGGCATGGCAGTCGCCTTTTTCAAGCAACATACTGAATGAAAGAAATCGAAAAAATCATAACAGCCTATAATCGTGTAGATTGGTCTAGAGAACAAGCCGCCTTAGGGATTGTCGTTAAGGTAGAAGGTTCTGCTTATCGACGAATAGGAGCGAGATTATTCTTTTGTAGCAATGGCCATTGGACGGGAGGAATAAGTGGTGGATGCTTGGAAGGGGATGCACTCAAACATGCGCAAAAAGCTATTCTCAACAATAAACCTTCCATCGTGGTTTATGATACCACGGAGGATGATCCTCATCAAATTGGGGTAGGATTAGGATGTAATGGTCGTATCGAAGTCCTGTTTATTCCCATTGATGGAAAATCAACGAATAATCAGCTTGAATTCTTAAAAACCATCACCAATAGCCGACAATCCAATGTTCTAATACAAGTACTAAATGTCTGTGAAGGTAACCATTCTTTACAAGGCAAATTTTATACGACTTCGGATTTAAAGAAATTGGCACAAGCCACTCAAATTCCTTTAGAAACCCTAGAAGAAAAGATAAAATATACCTACCATCGTCGAAAATCCAAAGTTTTCAAGTTGGAAAATAGCAAGGGAGAACACTACGAAATGCTAGCTGAACTTATCCAGCCTAAAATCAAATTAATTTGTATTGGCGATAATTATGATGTCAATGCTTTATTGGAAATCACAAACGTCCTAGGCTGGGAAGTTCATATTGTGGGAAAACTCCGAAAGCTAAGCAAAAAGATTCATCAATCTGCACACCGCGTTTATTCCTTAGCCGAAATTTCAACTATAGCAATCGATGAATATACCGCCGTGGTTTTAATGTCCCACGATTATAAAACGGATTTAACGGCTTTAAAGGAGTTCATTCATAAAGATCTAGTATATCTCGGTTTACTTGGTCCCAAAAAACGAATGCGAAAAATGCAAGATGCTTTAAACGAAGTAGGAGAACAACAAGATTTAGAACAATTGACACATGTCCATGGGCCAGTAGGTTTAGATATCGGAGCCGAAAGCCCTGAAGAAATAGCCTTATCCATCACTGCCGAAATCATTGCTGCTTTCCGAAACCGAAAAGGTGGTCTGCTTAAACATCGCCAAGGAAGCATTTACGAAAGAAATCATTTCTAAGAATCATGCTATTCTAGTTATTCGTCCCAATAACATCATCGGATGACGGTTCAAGATCCATCACGTATTCACCAGATTTCGCTATGTTTACGTTATTCTCTATTTAAACAGGCGTTCAATTACTAAATTCATCGTTAAAATCGTAAATTTGCGGCCACTCCATGCTCATGAAGCGTATGAAGTATTCGATTGTTAACCAATAATTAATTTCGGTTTAGCCGCTACCATTTTGAACAAAATACTCGTCAATCTCCTCAAATTTGTCCTCTTCTTTGGAGTGGGTTTCGCCTTGTTATATTTCGTATACCAAGGACAACAAGCTGGTTTTCAAGCTAAGTGCGATCTAGATTTTGTAGAACAATGCATAGCGCAGGGAAGCACTAAAGCAGCATGTGAAACACAGTTGCCAGTACCCAATTGTAGTTTATTGGACAAGATCATCAATGATTTTAAGAGCGTCAAGTTTTTTTGGATATTGATGGTCGTTCTTGCCTTTATGTTCAGTAATATCAGTAGAGCCCTACGTTG
>JAHDHB010000308.1 GCA_020631545.1 Saprospiraceae bacterium
GTCATTTGTATAGACAGGGGGGAATGGGGAAAGGGTTGGGTTTAAGGAATGATTTTTATTGCCCCACAAACTTATACCCCATCCCATACACCGTTTTCACATAATCCCCACAGCCATTCTCAGCTAGTTTTTTACGTAGATTTTTGATATGTGCGTAGATAAAATCGAAAGAAGCAGCGTGTTCCATGTTGTTGTCCCAGGTAAAATCGACGATAGCGTCTTTGGTGACGACGCGGTTTTTGTTGCGAACGAGGTAGAGGAGGATATCGAATTCCGTTTTAGTTAATTTTATAGGTTTTTCTTTGATAAATAATTGGCGAGCGTCTAAATCAATGGATAATTCTTTAAAAATGAGGGAAGCTCCTCCTTGGTAAATTCGCCGTCGGACAATGGCTTTTATTCTTGCGTGCAATTCTCGTAGATCGTAGGGGTGAATCAAAAAATCATCAGCACCTTTTTCAAAGGCTTTCAGCCGTTCTTCCAGCGAACGATTTTTAGAGGTTAGTAAAATCCCTGTTTGCAATTGATTTTTAGATAAATACTGTACTAACTTTAATTCTTTCCCTCCTGCTAAATTCAGGCTAATCACAACGCAATCATATTCATTGGCAATGATTTGTTGCAAGCCCTCCTTGTAGGTATGCGCCATATCATAGCGCTGACCCAATTTTCGAAAGTACTTTTTTAAGGCTGTTTGATGTTTGGCATCATCTTCAAGCAGTAGCAGCTTCATACAAGTAGTTTTGTAACGTTGGCTTTAGCCGACAAGTTGCGTAGTAAAAGAATAGAAACCGTTCTGAGCGCCTATTCGTATCCGTGATAGCTATCGCGGATCATTCCTAATTCAATAAGCATGAAATTCAATGGCTAAAATAATTGTATTTATTGACAAAAGAACATAGGTTTTGTAAAATTTGAGCTACTTTACTTGCCATCTGTCTTTTATAAAATTCGTAGTTTTGCATCATTCAAAATAGTTAACAGATAATTTACCGCTACTTCTTATCTTTTGTTAACGTCTTTTATGAAACTATAGAATATCTTTGTTTCCAATTCCACTATTTTCAAGTGGGTTTTAATTTAAGTAAACTATAAATGGTACAAGAACATCTTGATGTGTTGATTATTGGTGCAGGACTTTCGGGCATTGGTTCTGCTTATTATTTACAAACGGATTGCCCCGATAAAAGTTATGCTATTGTGGAAGCGCGTTCTTGCATCGGAGGTACTTGGGATTTATTCAAGTACCCAGGAATACGTTCTGACTCTGACATGTATACTTTAGGCTACACCTTTAAGCCTTGGAAAGAACAAAAGGCGATTGCTGACGGCCCTGCTATTTTGAATTACATTCGAGAGACTGCGGCAGAAAACGACATTGAAAAACACATTCGTTTCAACCATAGAGTCGTTCGTTCTTCTTGGTCCTCTGAAAAAGCATTGTGGACGGTCGAAATTGAGGAAGGAGCGGCTAAAAATCGCTTAGTTATTACTTGCGATTTCCTGTTTGCTTGTAGTGGCTACTACGATTATGATGCAGGTTACACCCCTGATTTCAAAGGTGTTAATGATTTCAAGGGGACTATCGTTCATCCCCAAAAATGGACGGAAGATATTGAGTATAAGGACAAACGAGTTATCGTTATTGGTAGTGGTGCTACAGCGGTAACCTTAGTGCCCGAGTTGGCGAAATCAGCCAAACATGTTATTATGTTGCAGCGTTCGCCGACCTATATTGTATCTAGACCCTCCGAGGATAAAGTGGCGAAGTGGCTCCATCGCCTTTTACCATCAAAAATGGCTTACGCCTTAGCTAGATGGAAGAATGTGTTGATAAGCATTTACTTATACACGATGTCGCGAAAAAGCCCACAACAGGTTAAGAAGTATTTCATGAGTATGATTCAGAAGTCTTTGGGTGCTGATTATCCAGTAAAAACACACTTTAATCCTCGTTATAATCCTTGGGACGAACGCATCTGCTTGGTGCCGGATGGTGACTTATTTCAATCCATCAAAGAAGGTTCCTCGGAAGTCGTAACCGATCACATTGAACGCTTTACCCAAGGAGGCATTCTGCTTCAATCAGGCAAAGAATTAGCAGCGGACCTAGTCGTTACCGCTACAGGACTAAAAATCAAGGTCATCGGAGGGATGGAAATGGTCGTAGATGGAAAGGTGATAAAAACATCAGAATTAACAACTTACAAGGGAGTGATGTTTAGCGATGTCCCTAATTTTGCTGGAGTAGTTGGCTATACGAATAATTCTTGGACCTTGAAATGTGATTTGGTCAACCAATACCTATGCCGCTTACTCAACTATATGGATAAGAATGACTTCAAGCGATGTACACCAAGATTACATGAAGACGCTATGGAATCAAAGCCGGCGATTAATTTCACCTCAGGCTATATCCGTCGTGCCGCCGATGTTATTCCCAAACAAGGGGCAAAATTTCCTTGGAAGCTTCACCAAAATTATATCAAGGACATTTTCTTATTGAAGTATCGCTCTTTGAAAGATGATGCGCTGGAATTTAAGTAACGTTTATTTCACCATATAAGGCAGATAAGGGATTATAAGACGTTTCATATAAGACTGCTTGATGGATGCTCATTTTTAGGCCTCTTATTTCTTTCCAAGAAAACTAACACTTAAAAATCATGGAAAATACCTTAGTAAAACCAATACCAACGATACCTCGACTAAAAGTAATCGCTAATATCCCTAGGTTGGTAGGCAACCCCATTCCTGTTTTTCAAGAATATTTTTCGCAGTACGGTGATACGGTTAGAGTAGCTTCTTCACCTCAAAATGTAATCCTCACTGAGCGCATATCCATCATTGAGCATGTGCTTCAAAAAAATAACCGCAACTATTGGAAATCAAAAACGCAAACTGAGGTCTTAGGTAAATATACAGGAAAGGGATTATTGACAAGCAACGGCGACTATTGGCTACAACAGCGTCGATTGATACAACCTGAATTCAATCGGAAAAAATTGGAATCTTACTTGGATCTCATGCAAGCAGAGATAATAGATTTTGATCCGCACTTGAAACAATTGGCAGAAAGTGGGCAAACGTTTGATGTCGCCCGTTCCATGATGGAAATTGCTTTTAGGGTCGTTTCTCGCTGTTTATTTAGCAAAAGTATTGATGAATCACTACTAGCTCGCAATGAAGTTATCGTCACAGAAGTCATGAAGCATGTTGCAAAAACAGCTCGTTTGCCTTTCCTAAAACCATGGTTCTGGCTATCTGGCCAAGATGCTAGAGTACAAGCATTAAAAGACGAAGCCGATAAAATATTTTTGGATGCCATCAAGGAGCGAAAATCATCAGGAGAGCGACATGACGATCTTTTAGATCGATTAATTCAGACTAGATATGAAGACACCGGAAAGGGAATGACCAACCAACAATTATTGGATGAAAGTCTAATTCTCTTCGCTGCGGGGCACGAAACTACGGCCAATGCCACGTCTTGGCTGCTATACTTAATTGCTCAACATCCAGATGTAGAAACCAAACTCCTAGCAGAAATTGATCGCGTTTTGGATGGCCAAACGCCTACTTTCCAACATTTAGCTCAATTATCGTATACCTTGATGGTCATTCAGGAAGGCATGCGTTTGTATCCTCCTGCTTGGCTTACCGACCGTGTGGCCTTGGAAGATGACGAAGTAGAAGGCTATTCCATTCCTAAGGGCAGTGTCGTACTTTCCTTTATATATGGTGTACACCACAGCTCTAAACACTGGGAAAATCCTGAAGAATTCAGACCAGAACGATTTGAAAAACAAGCCTCAAAACAACGACCGAAATTTGCTTTCTTACCCTTTGGTGGTGGCCCTCGCTTCTGTATAGGTAGTAATTTTGCCCTAATGGAAATGCAATTAATGCTGGTTCATTTACTAAGTAAATACAGATGGACATTGACCGAAGATCAAGAAATTGATTTGCAACCGCTGATTACGCTCCGTCCTAGGTATGGCGTTCAAATGAAGATTTCTAAACGGTAAATTATTACCTTAATTTGGCACTACCGCAAATTTAGAACATAGATTGCAAATCAGCTATATAGTCTAGTACGTCACATCACGCTTATATCTTCTTATATCCCTTATATGATTGAAAAACGTCCCTCCCCAACAACACAAATCAATTACAATATTTAAAACCACCTAACACTTTGTTTTACAAAACATAATGACGGCTAGCTACCTCCCCAGAAATAAGGCTAAGCAACATTTTGCGCATGCTATTCGTTTCTTAAGAACAATGTAGATTTTCTACAAAATAAAGCGAAACTACACTTGAACATAACTATTTGAAACACCGTAAAGACATCCTCATTTTTAGATTCTATGAAATTCGACTTCTTTATAAGAAAGAAAAAGGAATCCTAAAAAAACTTTACAGTGTCCAAAAAAAGTCATATTTTGCTAGGCAAATGAAGGAATATTGAACGCTAGACTGTAGCATATTTTATACTTTTACGAATAAAAAAAGCTATAAACAAGATTCAATCTACCTTCATCGCCAACCGCTGCTTTTTACTTTTAACCCTATGTTACTGATATCCAATACAAGGAGATATCAGCGCATCCCATTTAAACATATACGCTATGAAAACCACCCAAACTACGATCCTCCATTGCATTCTATTGATTTCTTTTTGGACATTCCCCCAATTTTCTTATGGAACGCATTTCGTCGGAGCCGATTTATCTTACGAATGTGTAAGTAGTGATGAATACAACTTTACGGTTAAGATCTATCGAGACTGTGCTGGTATTTCCGCTCCTTCTAGCCTCACTTTAAGACTTACTTCTGCTTCTTGTGGTTATACCTTATCGACCACTCTTTTACGGAAAGGCAATGGGCGAGAAATATCCCAAGTCTGCCCAGCAGATCTCAACAATACGAGTTGTAATGGTGGCTCCTTGCAAGGGGTAGAAGAATATACTTACACCGGAAACTACACCCTGCCAGCCGCTTGTCCGGATTGGGTATTTAGTACTCGTACTTGTTGTAGAAATAATGCGATTACTAACCTGACAAGTGCAGGAGGTTTTTATGTGGATGCGGGCTTGGATAATACTTCTGGTGCTTGCAACGACTCGCCTTTTTTCACCAACTTACCTGTGCCTTATATTTGCGCTGGGCAAACAGCAGATTTCAACCATGGAACAGTTGATGCTGACGGAGATTCCTTAGTTTATTCCTTAATCTCCCCATTAAGTAATGCTGGAAATACCCTCAATCATGTAGCACCTTTTTCTCCAACGTATCCCATGAGTACCATCCCTGCAAATAGCTTTGGCTTTGACACAGAAACGGGGCAGATGTCCTTTGTACCAGGAGCTTCTCAAGTGGCAGTGGTCGTCGTCTTGATTCAAGAATACCGAAATGGTGTTTTGATAGGTTATACAAAACGAGATATGCAAGTTGTTGTCTTAAATTGTATGAATAACGTCCCTCAAGTCGAATTGCCAACACCTGCTGAAGTGACAGGCGGCACCTTAATCGGCTCTAATTTTGGCGTTTGTGTAGGAAATACCTTGAGTTTCCCCATTGATGTTACCGACTTAGATGCAGCAGATGTTTTGACCGGCACAAGTAATATTGGAACCACGCTTCCTGGTGCTACCCTAACACCTTCAGGTACAAACCCCTTGACGCTTATCTTCAATTGGACACCAACGCCTAGTGACATTGGTTCATTTTCTTTTTCAATTTCTATTACGGATGAAGCTTGCCCCATTCCTGGGAATCAAACTTTTGGATTCAATATCTTCGTGCAAGGAGTAGAAATAATCGCCGTAGATACCACATTTTGTCCTATGAGCACTCAAATGGTTCAGCTAAATACATCGTTTGTGGGGAATGTATCAGGAGGCACCTATTCTTGGTCGCCTACTACAGGGCTAGACAACCCCAACATCTCGAACCCTGTAGCCACCATTACAGGCCCTATAACCTATACCCTTACGTATAATGATGGTATTTGTAGTGTTGTCGATGAGATAAGTTTTGTCCTAGATGCAGAAATCAATACACTCCCTGCTCTATCCTACATTTGCCAGAGTAATTCCGTTCAACTAGATGCAGGCTATACGCCTACCGTTCCTCCTACCCCTAGCTGTAGGCTCAGTCCTACAGGCTGTTCTGGCCCTAGCAGCCAGCATGAAGTTGGTACAGGTACTTTAGCTACAGGACCTAGCCCTACAAGTGGCGAAGCAGGTTCGCCCTATTTAGGCAATTACGAAGATGGAAAAATTCAAATTTTCTACCAGTCATCTGATTTATGGAACAGTGGTGTTACGCCAGGCTTAATTACGGAATTAGCCTTTAATGTTGCTAGCATAAATAGTACAGCGCCCTATAACAACTTTACTATAAGAGTCGGCTGTATGGATTATGTTAACTTCGCCAATGGTGCTTTCTCTGGACTAAATCAAGTGTTTTCAGGAAATGTATCTCCTACTTTAGGCTGGAATGCCTATCCTTTCTCAACACCTTATGAATGGGATGGCCTGTCTAATTTGGTCGTTGAAATTTGTTTTGATAATACCACCTTTTCTGGTTTTGATCATGTTTATTATTCCACCCAACCTTATAATGCCGTACGATACATCAGGCAAAACGGTGCTTCGGGATGTACGCTCAGTTCCTCTTCTACCACAACTAGGCGACCTAATACTCGTTTTTCTACTTGCCCAAATGCCCCCATCTACTCTTGGTCTCCAACTACAGGACTAGACGATCCAAGTAGCCCCACGCCTTTAGCTATGCCAAGCGTAAACACCTTGTATACCGTAACCGTAGATAACGGGAAATGTACTTACCAAGGTACTGCCCAAGTTAATGTTATAACGCTTGCCTTGACGACTACCGATGGAGCCTCTGATTGCCAAACGAATTCGG
This sequence comes from Saprospiraceae bacterium, assembly GCA_020631545.1. Taxonomy (GTDB): domain Bacteria; phylum Bacteroidota; class Bacteroidia; order Chitinophagales; family Saprospiraceae; genus JAHDHB01. Next base: position 6,937 of record JAHDHB010000308.1, read on the forward strand.
GGACAGTATCCGTCACCGCTACAGGGGGAGCAACGCCTTATTCCTATGAATGGAGCAACGGCGCAGATCCTGTTCAGTCTCCTACGGGCTTAATACCTGGAACCTACACGGTTACCGTTACAGATGCTCAAGGTTGTAGCAATATTGCACAAGCAGAAGTCGTGTCTACCGCAACAGGTTCTGGACAAACATCCATTTCCATCACAAGTACAGATGTCTCTTGTAATGGAGGGAATAATGGCTCTATAACGACAACTATAACAGGGGGAGTACCTCCCTATACCTACCAATGGGACAATGGCCTTGGCAATTCACCCAATCATAACAATCTTCCTCCTGGGCTTTACAATTTAACCATTAACGACAACAGTGGATGTTCCAATCTTACTTCTGTTCAAATTGAACAACCTACTCCAATGACCTCTGGTTTTAGTACACAAAGTAACATTTGTGTAGGCGATGCCAATGGAGCGATCACTTTATTCGTTGCTGGAGGAGTATCCCCCTATACCTTTGCTTGGGACAATGGGGCAGGAAATGTACAAAATCCCTCAGGCTTACTTTCTGGAACTTACAACGTAACTATTACAGACGATAATGGATGTACTCATTTAAACTCCACAATTGTTTATGAGCCTTTTGCGCCTATATATGCTTCTGCTGTAGGAGATACAATTGCCTGCTACGGCGATTTGGAAGGCTCCATCGTACTTTCTGTTTCGGGAGGAACGTCTCCTTATACCTTTGCTTGGGATAATGGTGGAGGTAGCTTGCAAGATCTATCAGGTTTAGCAGCAAACACTTATACCGTACTTATCACCGATTCTTACGGTTGCTTGGCTACGGCCTCCGCAGTCGTTACAGAACCACCAGCTTACACCGCTACCACTACAGACGGAACGGTATCCTGCACAACGGGCAATCCCAACGGAACCGTTTCTGTCCTTGCTTCTGGAGGAACACCGCCCTACACTTACTTATGGGATAATGGCGCAGCGCCTGTAGCCAATCCGACTGGATTAGGTGCAGGGACGTATACCGTCACCGTTACAGATGCCAATGATTGTACCATCACCGCCACTGCCAATATTACCAGCTCTTCCCCTATTTCCGCATCTACCGTTGAGCAGTC
>JAHDHB010000309.1:0-594 GCA_020631545.1 Saprospiraceae bacterium
CTTCTCTTGCGAACACCCGATAGCTTCCTATTGCTTTTGCAAACCGAGAATTGCTAATTTCTGAATAGGGGCAATCACAAGGAATTGCCCCTATTCAGAAATTAGGTATTAGTCCCCAGAGAGCGTTCCTCCTCTAGAGTCTACCTCTTCATTGTTTTCGACGCTGTCGCTTGAAAAGACTGGTTGACAAAGGACTAGCCGCGCTATCATGGGTTGCAACTTAAACTATTGGCAGGCACGCTGGATCGTCGGCTTTAGCCGACGGTAAAACAGCAATTTGTCGATGACAAATTTAATAAACCATCGGTCAAAGCTAACAACTCACAACATTCTGCAAATGTTGTAATTCTATAACTATTTTTATTTATTCTGAACTTCTTCGATGTATTTTAGACATCACTTTCTTCTTAATAGCGACTCTGCCACCATGTATCCTTCTTTTTTCTTTGCAAAAGTAGACAAGCAATAGCTCAAGAACAAAAAGTCGAATGACCAATTGTCCTATTCCCATTACTATGTGATACATTTTGGAGCTTCTCAAAAAACCAGTTTTCAATTTTTGGAGCATTTTTTAATCTTGTTTGTAGTGAAAAA
>JAHDHB010000309.1:604-8060 GCA_020631545.1 Saprospiraceae bacterium
TGAAAAACTTAGAAAAATCATTTTTTTTCAAAAAAAAGAAGAAATATGCCGTCACATTTGAGCTAATTTTGACATTAAAAGAGAATCATTAACTATAATTTGAATTTAAGATTAACGGGCAAATGCGACTCATTAGATGAAAAAGGTATAAATTAAATGATTAAAAAAGTCAATTTTGTGACTCAATATAGCCATTTAAACAAAAAACAAATGTTTTATCCTTGAAATGACTTTCCTTCAAAAAGCACTATCAATTAAATCTTTAACAAAAATTCTTTTCATTTACTACGTTACAATACCCATTTCTAATTATCATTTCATCATTCCTAACATAGTATTCAAGAAAACATAGCAACATTTTTAATTAACTGGTTGTCAAGTCACATTATGCTTCAAACGATTATCGACAAACAGTTCAGGTATTGCGTGACAAGGTTTTTTACTGCATCTTTGTAATCGTAACAAACGCAGTATTTATTTAGTCAAACAACTAGTTTATCATGAAGAATTTTACTTTCACTTGCAGCACGCTTTTTTTCTTCTTTATTACTTGTACCGTTTTTGGACAAAATGGACAATATGATGTTCGGTTCTCGGAGAAAGAAATCAAGTGCTTTGAAAATAAGGTTCTTGTAGATATTGAAGTAAGAGCAACTAGCGCTACGAATGGCTTTCATATGGCTGACCAAAACTTTCGCTTTGCTTATAGCAGAGAGGCTGTTGTAGCAGGAAGTGTAGCCATTGAGGAACAACAACTAACTGGCTTTGTTGCTCCATCTACCTACTACGGAACACATAACTTAGTCGGTTCTGTAGATACGATAGCTTCTTATAATGTGAAGTTGACTGGAGGAAAAGGCGTTTTATTGACGACGGAATGGTTGACGATTGGAACGGTTAGCTTTGAAATACTGGATGTTACTAAATCTATGAACTTAACTTGGTTGGGGCAAACACATTTCCCTTCTACTTTTATTGCTGAAAAAGCAAATGAAGTGGTGTATGCTGCTACCGAAGGGACTTGCCAGAACAAAATCATAAACTTCACGGCTTGTCCTACACCGATTACCCTCATCCTTCCTGGATTACCAAATGATGAACTACCTATAGAGTTGACTTCTTTCACGGCGGAGGAAAATGATTGTGCTATTGACTTGGAGTGGGTAACGGCTTCTGAAGTAAACAACGCTCATTTTTTAGTACAAAAAAGTGCAGATGGTATTGATTTCAAAACCATTGCAACTATCGAAGGAGCAGGAACAAGTACAACAACCAACTATTATGAGCTTAGAGATGAGCGTCAAGCAGCGATGAATTACTACCGCTTAGTACAGGTAGATTATGATGGTAAGAAAACGACTTCTGACATCGTAGCGGCAAAGTCGGAGTGTATAGTTAAAGGTGCAGAAGATAACATCACCAATATTTTCCCTAATCCAGTAAGTAATGGCCCAATAAACCTTGAATTTTATGCTTCTTCCGCTCGTACTGCTACCACTGTGGTTATCATCGACCTTTTTGGAAAAGTAGTAGACACTTACCAAGCAGATTTCGAAACAGGGAAGAACATTTTTTCTTTTTCTGCTGACAATTTAGCCGCTGGTACTTACTTGGTGAAGGTCATTGATGGTGAAATGATGACAACGGCACAAAAATTCGTTAAGGCGAACTAAGGGGCTGTAAAGATAAGACTTGAGGCCACTCCGAAAAATGAAAATCTTTTTAAGCAGAGCCTTTTGGGAGTAGCCTAATAATTGTTTGTTTGATTAATAAAAGGGGTAGCGGTTTTCGCTACCCTTTTTTTATACTTCTTGTCTATTACCACTAGTGATTCAACTCAAGTATTTGCCAACGATAGGCATCCTCCGCCCCATCCCAAAGGCTTTGGTAGACACACGAAGAGCAGGAGCGGTTTGATAGCGCTTGAATTCATTCCTATTCACCAAGCGCAGAATGCGGCGTACTTGTTTTTCATCAAATCCCATGGCGATAATCTCCTTAGGCCCTTGTCGTTTTTCAATGTATTGATAAAGAATTTCATCCAACAACTCATAAGGAGGCAAACTATCACTATCCTTTTGGTCAGGACGAAGCTCAGCGGAAGGCGCTTTATTAATAATATTTTCAGGAATCACCTCGCCATCTTTATTCGCATATCTAGAAAGTGCGTAAACTTCCATTTTATAAACATCTCCGATAACCGCCAAACCTCCAGCCATATCACCATATAAAGTACCATAACCAACGGCAGCTTCGCTTTTGTTAGACGTGTTCAGCACAATATTTCCAAATTTATTGGACATTGCCATGAGGAGCATTCCCCGAATCCGCGCTTGTATATTCTCTTCAGTAACGTTAAATTTTGTAGCGGTAAAATGTGGGCCTAAGGCTTTCATATACGATTCATACACGTCTTCTATCTTTATGATATCATACTGAATGTTAAGGTTTTCTGCAAGTTTTCGTGCATCATTAACCGAATGGTCGGAAGAAAATTGAGAAGGCATCAGAATGACTCGTACATTTTCAGCACCCAAAGCTCTTTGTGCTAATACAGCAACAATAGCAGAATCAATACCTCCAGATAAGCCAAGAATGGCCTTTTTCAAGCCCAGTTTTCTAAAATAATCCCTGACACCTACAACTAAGGCATCATGTATCAATCCAATTTTGTCCTTAGGTCGCTCACGGTCTATTCCTCCTTTACAGACATCCGCTAGCTCGTAGCTCTTGATGCATTCTTCAAAATAAGGCAGTTCATCGTGTACCTTTCCATCAGGCGACATGACGACAGAGCCACCATCAAAGATAACTTCCGTTTGAGCTCCACAGTGATTCACATAAAACATAGGTAGTTTGTAGCGCTCTACATTGGCACGAATGACGTGAATCCTTGAATTTCCTTGCTCATAACTAAATGGGGAAGCAGAAAGGTTGAAAATAACATCAGGATTTTGCTTGATCAGCTCATCCATCGGACATATTGTATACAATGGATTGTCATTGCCTACATTCCAAATATCTTCACAAACAGTCATCGCAATTCGTTTTCCTTTGTATTCCACAACATTAAACTCACTTGCCGGCTCGAAGTAACGATATTCATCAAATATATCATATGTTGGTAAAAGTGCTTTATGTGCGATAGCTTTTACTTCTCCGTCTGCGATAAAGAAAGCAGAATTGAACAAATCTTTTCCTTCGATAACTGGATTTCTACTTGGTGCTCCAACAACAACAGCAATCCCACTCACCGATGTTCTCAGTCGTTCAATACAAGCTTCTCCCTGCCGAATAAAATCATCAAACTCTAAAAAATCACGCGGTGGATAGCCACAAATACAAAGTTCACTAAAAACAATGACGTCAGCTTTATCTTGCTTCGCTATATTGATGGCCTCTAAAATTTTTGCTAGATTCCCTTCAAAGTTACCGATATGAAAGTTAAGCTGGGCAATAGAAATTTTCATTAATTAAGCAGTTTTAACTTCCTTACACCATTTTTGTCGTGCAAGAGAGTGGGTATAAAAGTCAATTCAAGACAAACTTAGTTTATTTTTAAAACTAAGTCAAGTTTTTTCTAGAAAATAATCCATAGAAAACAAAATTAAGTAAAATAATACGAGACAGCCCGATTTGTCTAAAGATGCATATTCTTTATGGTGTTGTTAAGAAATAAGGCGTCTTTGGTAAAATTAGGCGAGGCTCTTTTTGTCAAGTCGAGCGACCCCAAGTAACTTTGGTCTAAAAAATAATATCCACCAAAACCATCATTTAGAACTCCATATGACACAAAACACCTCCCAAAAGGAAGCCTAAATGTTAAGATTTAAGGGGTTTGGACAGAAATATAATATTTTTTTCAGCAAGAAATTTTCTGTAAATGTAAGAATAAACAATAAATCAGATAAAATAAAAGGATCTATTTTTAGTCAAAAAACTATAAGCATCTCTTTTCCTAACAACAACAACTAACCACAAAAAATATGCATGAAGTTTCTTCATTCCATTTAGCAAATATTAACGCGTAAGAAGTCTTAATATTTGTAGTTTTAATTAGGAAACCTTTTACTTAAATTTGTATCATTAACGATTTAGAAATCAATTGTGATTAAAATGATTTCGGTCTCATCTTGGTTTTTCATTTTTCAAATCCCGGCGTATTATGTAATACGACCGGGTATTTTTTTGCCCTACCTTTCGTACTAGACAATCCGAGTGGACTCACAAAGCTTACTTAAAAGACAGAAAATCACTTAACGAAAAGTAATCTAAAGACATACAGAATCAAAAAATCACAAACAACTAACTATCAACACAATACAACATTTTTTTTACACTAAAAATAAATCAGATTACAACATCCAAAAACAGTGAGGCCTTATTTTGTAGCCGGATCTAAGGATATTCAAACAAGGTTTCACTAAAACATCTTACCTCTATCTTTTTTTGTGACGTGGAATTTTGATGTATAGCATTTTCTAGTAGAAAGTTCTAGTTTAGAATCAAAGAAATACCTCATTAATGTTAGAAAATCTAGATTTGACCCTATATTTTTCTTTTATTTTAGCCTCTCAGCATGGATTTATTCTCCTCATTTTTTTATACCTTAGCAATGTTGAATAGCGATAACGTTATGAACAAGTTTACAGCATTGATAGGGCACCCCTCCCTTCAAGAGTAAACCTTTGATTGTCACAATGCTCATTATTCAACAACCATACTTAAAAGAAATCCCCCTTATCCTTAGGCTTCATTCCTAGTGTAAATGTATGCTTCCTGTGACAATTCACATGTATAAGCCAAATGTTTTCTACTATTTATTTTTTGTTTAGTTGACAAACAATTTAAAGCCATTTAGAATACTATTACAACAAGAGTATTCGATTTTTTTTGGTTACATTTTTGTCATAGACAACTTAGCTAGTTCATGCCATACTTACGACTACAAGAATGAAATATTTTTAAAGGAGAAAAGAGATATTAAAGATAATTGTGTTATCTTTAGTATAGAAGCTAGTACAATTCATTGAGTTTATATACTTTTATATTGAAAAAAAATCATTGAATATTTTTTTTCTTACGAATTGAACAAGAACATACTTGAGTTTGAATCCATTACCAGTAGTTCTATTTTTATAGAATGATCTGCAAGAAATCCATCAATTTTTAGCCCTTGATGGAAGGAAGAACAATACACAGCTATGAACCGTGGATCGGTCAAATGATTATTAGGGACTCCTACTGACCTTTGGCCTTCACCTTTAGGCATACTGAGCTACTTTTCAATAGAAGATATGTTTGACGATGTGGTTTTTGTACCTCCACAATAGATAACACTTCCATGATAATGAGGGTAGTTGTCATGAGATAAACCCCAAGTTTTAAAAGCTTATTTTACTTAACTCGGTCTTTAAATTGCAATCCGATTTATTCCAAAATTCATTACCCATGAAAAAATTATTTACTTTTGTTTTTTTACTCGCGTTATATTTACAGCCCTTTTCTGCCAATGCTCAAGAAGCTGAACTAGCCGTTGAAAATGTAACTGTTTCTGGAACAGACTTAACCTTTGACATATACGTAACATCGACAGGCGCCACTTTTGGTCTTGAAGGTAGTGGTTTTTCCCTAAGCTACGACCCTGCTAGTTTTGGTGCTTCACCTGCTATTAGCCAAGGAACAAACCCAGATCCTACTTATGGACTCAATAATGGGTTTTGTGATTTTACTTCAATCAATCATCCAGGCCCAGGCCCAGGAGACCTCAATCTTTTGTTTAATGTACAATCCTTCTACTTATCTCGTATCTCTCCTTCTATTCCAAATCCAGGAGAAATTGTTGTAGATCTAAATGTAACTGGTGTTGAAGACATCAATGCTTATAACGCTAATGTTGCCCAGATAGATAACACACCATTAAAACACCGTTTAGGAAGATTTACAGTTACTGATTACCTCGGAGCTGATGATGGCACTGCTTCTATGTTGGCATGGGACAATCCATTAGTCTATCGGGTAAATACAACTACTTGGGTAGCCGAGCCAATAAATGTAGCTGCTACTAGTTATGTAAACATCGGAGCTCAAGCTCCTGGTATTATGGCAGCAACTCCTGGCTGTACTCCTTATGGTCCTACAGCCGTTAGTGGTTCTAGCTTTGTTGACATTCTAGATGGCAACGGTGACTTAGTAGCTTCTATCAATCCAAATGGTACGGATTTAGGTATGGTAACTGTCCAGGTAGATGACCAAGCTGCGGTAGGTCAAGATATTGGCAACCGTTATTACTTACCTCGTTACTTCAACTTCTCTTCTACGAATTTTGATGGTGTTGCAGCTACCTTCCCGGCAGTAGACATCAGACTTTATTTCAAAGATGAGGAGCTAGCTGCTTACAATCTTGCCAAAAGTGTTTCTGAAACAGCAGGTGATTTGTATATCTCTCACTACTCTGGTTTGAATGAAGATTGTAGCCTAGCGAATAACAACACGATGCCGGATATGACATCTATGGGTGTTGTAGAACAAGTTACTCAAACAGGAAACGCCGTTTACGATGATGGTTTCTATATTGACTTTCAAGTTACTCACTTCTCAGAGATGGGAGCTTCTGGTGGAGCAGAAGGTGCTTTACCTATCGAGTTAGTCTCTTTCACTGCAAAGAAAACGAACGAAACAGATGCTACTATCATTTGGGAAACTGCTTTAGAAGCAAATCTTGAAGCTTTTATCCTAGAAAGAAGTGTAGATGCTGATAACTGGGTTCAAGTTCGTAGTGAAGCACCTAATAATACAGCTTCTACTTACACGTACTTAGATGCTAATGTATATGAGTCAGGTTTGGCAAATGATTTATTCTACTACCGCTTAAAAATCGTAGAAGATAATGGTACCTTCACCTACTCTAATATCCAAGCTGTTAAGTTTGATGCAGAGAGAGTTGTAGTTATCAAGCCAAATCCTACTTTATCTGAAGCGATTTTCGCTTTTACGCCAGGAACAGACATTGACAACATGACTTACGACATCTATAACGCACAAGGTCAAATGGTTAAGCAAGGTGCTGTTACAAACATTAATACGGTTGTAAACTTAGATCTTGCTTCTGGTGTTTATCTTGTTCAATTTAGAAAGAATGATTCTCGTTTTAGCCAAACGGAGCGTTTAGTCATCCTTAATAGATAATAATAGCATTTGCTATTGAAGTATAAAAGCCTTGGCCATTTGGTCAAGGCTTTTTTTGTAGCCTAAGGTGGTTACTCTCCCCCAGCCTCTCTCTCAATGCTGTTAAGTTAAGGAATTTATGTTCTTGTTTTTGGATTAAATGTTTTATATGAGTAGCTCTTTCTTAAGGTTTTACCTCCCCCGCCTAAAGGCACCCCCTCCGAAGGGGGACACGCTCTCGCCTAATTTTTTGAACTTTTCTTCAATAAATTACACATTTCTCCTTGTA
>JAHDHB010000310.1 GCA_020631545.1 Saprospiraceae bacterium
TACGTTTAGCTAAAAAAGTTGGAGGAATTGCCTAAATACCGAATTCTGTAGCGCCCCCCCTTGTGTTTGTTCTCAAAAACCTAAACAAAGTTAGTGTAATTTTTCAAAACGCCCCTAAAAATCCATCAAACAGTCGCCAAACCTACGCCCTTTTTAATATCTTCCAACAATTCTTGTGCTTGCTTGAAGTTTCGAACATCTTCTCGTATCAGCATAAAGTATTTGATACTTTTCTTAAAGCTCAATTTGCGGTCGCCTCGACTGGGCACATACTGCATGATGCGCGAAAATAGATCCGACTCGTAGAAGGGCGAATGGTGATTAGAAACGAAGAAGCAACGTAATTTGCTGTTTTTCAGCAGTAAACGTTCGAATCCTAATTCCTTGCAAAGCCAACGTAAACGTAAGGCTTCGAACAATTCTTTCACTTGCCAAGGAATTTTCCCGAAGCGATCTTCTAGCTTTTCCTTGAATTTAAGCAGCTCTTCTTCGTTTTTCACTTGATCCAATTCGGTATATAAATTCAAGCGTTCTTGCGTATGAACGATATAGGCGTCAGGGATAAGCATCTCAATATCAGACTCCAATATGACATCACGAACATACGTTCGTTTTTGCCCAATTTCTTCCTTAAAGACATCCCGAAATTCATTTTCTTTCAATTCCTGAATCGCTTCATCTAGAATCTTTTGGTAGGTTTCATAACCAATATCGCTGATAAATCCGCTCTGTTCACCTCCTAGTAAATTACCCGCTCCTCGAATATCTAAATCCCTCATGGCTATATTAAAACCACTTCCTAAATCCGAATATTCTTCAATCGTTTGTAAGCGTTTTCTAGCCTCAGAAGTCAAGGTAGAAAGCGGCGGACAGAATAGATAACAAAATGCTTTACGATTCGAACGCCCGACACGCCCACGCAATTGGTGCAAATCACTCAAACCAAAATGGTGCGCATTATTAATAATAATGGTGTTGGCATTTGGAATATCTAGCCCCGTTTCAATGATGTTTGTACTACACAATAAATCGTATTGACCATTGATAAAGTTAATCAAAGTTTCCTCTAACTGCTTGGATTCCATTTGGCCATGTGCTACCGCAATGTCAATATCAGGACAAAGCCGACGAATCATAGCCGCCATGTCCGGCAAATCTTTCACACGATTGTGTAAGAAAAAGACTTGTCCGCCCCGATAAATCTCATATTCAATAGCCTCTTTGATTAATTCACCATTAAATATCCGTACCTCGGTGTGGATAGGTTGTCTATTCGGAGGTGGTGTGTTGATAACCGATAAATCCCTTGCCGCCATCAAGGAAAACTGCAAGGTACGCGGAATTGGCGTCGCTGTTAGCGCTAGTGTATCCACATTGACTTTGATATTTCGTAGTTTTTCCTTAGCAGCTACCCCAAATTTTTGTTCCTCATCAATCACTAAAAGTCCTAGGTCTTTGAACTTCACTTTTTTGTTCAACAAGGCATGTGTACCGATGATGATGTCGATTTTACCTTCTTCCAAAGCTTGATAAATCAAACGTTTCTCGCCGGAAGTACGGAAGCGATTGATATAATCAATCGTAAGATCAAACTCACTAAGACGTTCCTTAAAAGTATGGAAATGCTGCAAAGCAAGAATCGTAGTAGGAACTAGTATCGCTACCTGTTTGCCATCCACCACCGCTTTAAAAGCGCCACGAATAGCGACTTCCGTTTTACCAAAGCCCACATCACCACAAATGAGGCGATCCATCGGAAATTCCTTCATCATATCCGCTTTCACATCATTCGTAGCCTTCAATTGATCAGGGGTATCCTCGTAGATAAAGGAAGATTCCAAGGAGTTTTGCAAATAACCATCCTCTGGAAAAGCATGGCCTTTGGAAGCTCGTCGCTTAGCATACAATTTAATTAATTGCTCCGCAATGTCTTTGACTTTCTTCTTCGTCTTTCGCTTGAGATTAGCCCAAGTTTCAGAACCTAACTTGCTCAGACGAGGAGGTTTGCCCTCTTTTCCGACGTATTTTGATATTTTGTGAAGGGAATTGATGCTAATATAAAGCAAATCATTATCGCGATAAACCAACCGAACAGACTCTTGAATATGCCCGTTGATGTTCATTTTTTCTAGTCCCGAATATCGACCAACACCATGATCTAAATGGGTAACAAAATCCCCTGGCGTCAATTCTCTTAATAGTTTGATATTCAAAGCTTCTCCCTTGTCAAAACCCTTGCGGATTTTAAACTTATGGAAGCGCTCAAAAATCTGATGATCGGTATAACAAGCAATTTTTAATTCTGGGTCAATAAACCCCTTATGCAAAGATTTTGGAATGGGATGAAAGGCAACATTCGCTTGTAAATCTTCAAAAATATGGTAGAAACGCTTGATTTGCTTAGGATTATTACTAAAAATGAAATTTTCAATTCCCTTCTTCGTATTTTCCTGCAAATCTTTGATTAACAAGTCAAAATTCTTATTGAAACTCGGTTGCGGCTTTGCTGCATACTTGATAGTCTCCAAATCCTCCTTGAAATAAGCACGTTTTCCCAATTCTATCGTAGTAAAATTACGCAGTTCCGTCATGACCTCAGCAGGGCGAATGAAGGCTCGATCTTGGAGGAATCTTTCCCGTTCATCAACATCCATTTCTAGGGTTTCCAAGGAGTCCGCCAATTCAGTTGCCTTCTCAAAGCAAGTTTGCAAGCGTTCTCTTAAAACCTCCGTATTGGCCAACCATATATTGGTGTCACTTGGCAAAACAAATAACAAAGATTGCTTTTGATCTTGCTCAAATTGAGTTTGGATATTCGGAACTATCGTTACCTTACTCAGTTTTCGAGTGGAAAGCTGGTCTAAAACATCAAAAGTACGAATGCTTTCGACTTCATCATCAAAGAGTTCTACACGATAAGGCTCTTGATTTCCATAAGAAAAAATATCGATAATACCCCCGCGAATAGAGAATTGCCCTGGCTCATACACAAAATCGACACGCTCAAAACCACACTCGACAAGGACTTCTGTAATGAAAGGGACATCAAATTTCTCATTTAAGATAATCTCAATTTTGCTTTCATTCAGAACCGCAGGCGCCACAACTTTCTCAAATAATGCTTCTGGATAAGTAACGATAATCTCACCCGAAGGACGTCGATTGATCAACTTACTCACGCCTTCTGCACGAAGCAGCACATGATTTTTATTCACTTCATCAAACTCCGCCGGCTTCTTAAAAGAGTCCGGAAAAAAGATGACATTGTTTTTCTCCAGCAAATTATCGACCGTATTATGCCAATAAGCAGCTTCTTCTTTATCACTGGCAACCAACAAAATAGGAGAAGGAGAATTTAGGTAAGCGCCCACAAGGGCAAAGCAAGTCTGTGCGCCAAGCGTTTCTGTAAGATGTACTCGCTTAGACGTTCCTTGCGTTGTTAATTCGGTAAGTCGTTGTATTCTGGGTTCATCACGGAATTTGCCCAGCAACATAAGTAGATTATTCACACCACAAAGATAGTGAGGGCAATGGAGAATGGAGAATGAACCTAGAGAATTTTCTGAATAACCTCCGATTTCTGTATGTATCGTGGGTTTCAAATGATGAGTGAAACCTGTAAATGTGATTTCAGTCTATCTCAAAAGTTCTTTCTCCTATTGTATAGCAGTATAATGAAGATGGCATGAAATGGAAGTCTATATCTTTCACTTGAATAATGTCGGTGACATCAACTGTAGTAACAATAGCTTCCGATAAGTTGTTTTTTGCCAAAAAGTTAAATAAACTTTTTAGTTCACTAAGCTGCTTATGAAATCTATTTGTCCATTTTATCTCTACAGCCCAAGCAGGCTTTAAACCATTTCTATCTAGACCGACAATATCAACTTCACCTCCTTTGTTGGCCTTCCAACCAGCATAATAAGGTGTATGCCAATATCGATGAAACCACTGTGAGAAGATGGCCGTCTCCACCATATTGCCCATCGCCTTTGAGGAACCATCTATGGGAGAGAATAAGGCACTTCGCAAGGAAGGATTCGTCAAATAAATCTTAAAAAAATGAGCCCTTTTAAATGATTTTCCACTTAAGTCTATCCGATTAACCACTCGTATTAAAAAAGCAGCTTCCAAGTAGCTAATGTACTTTTTTATCGTATTTTTGGAAACTCCAGAGGAAGCCGATAATTTATCATAAGAAAATTCATTCCCAGAATTAAAAGCAATTGTTGTGAATAAGGAATTTAATTCTTGTACATCTTGAATGCCATATAAACTTGGCAAATCCCTTAGTAATACTTTATCAATAATATCACTTTTTATATAACGACCAGGATTTGCTTGAATTTCAGTAGACAAGGAAACTTCCGGATAACCACCAAAATTAATGTAATTTAAAAAATGTTCATTCAATATTGCAATATCGTTTGTTCCTGACACTTTGCGCAAAGCACCCTGCCATTTGATTTCCTTTGCCTCAATCAAGTATTCTAAACCTTTTAAATGGATATACTCATGAAAAGTAAGCGGAGGGAGTGTGAAGTCTGTAAATCTCCCTGCCCCCGATTCATTGCTTTTCAATTTCAAAGCAGCAGCCGCAGAACCAGACACTATAAATTTTACATGATGGTAAGAATCTACTAATGATTTTAAATGAACTTCCCAATTTTTCAAATACTGTACCTCATCGAAAAAAACATAAAAACCCTTTAAATCATCTTCTTTATTGACTGCTTTTCGGCAAAAATTGAACAATTCTTCAATTCCTATACCATTAAATATAGGCGTTTCTATTGATAGGTAAAATATTTTTTTAGGATCAACCCCATTTTTAATCAATTTTTGGATGGCATGAAATATCATAACTGTTTTTCCCACTCTTCTTGGGCCCATCAGTACCACAGCTCTTTTTATTTTACTGTTATTTATAAGTGGAAATAATTTAGAAAAGTATAACCTTCGCTTCATGGAGTCATAGAAATCATCAATTTTTCCATCTTTCCACCAAGGATTTTCAAATCGTATCCTATTCAGTATCTGTTCTTCTGTAATTTCAAAAAGTGTCATGTCTTGAAGTTTTTCTAATCTATTAGAATAGTACAAACTTACGCTATTAGAATCACTTTTTTGATTCTAATCGATTATTTTCTTTGTTTTTTATTCCTTCTGGAATCAAGATAGGCCTCCCTATTACCGTTTAGGGGCTTTAAGAAATAAAGGTTACAACATTTTTTAACAGCCCCTAGTATAAATACCTTGCTATTCGAGGGGATCCATCGTTCTCCTTTTCCCATTAATTTCCTACCTTTGCTGAACTTTTTCAAACGATTTTGACTTATATTATTACTAGGGTAAATTGTTTCTTAGTAAATAATAACCATAAAAAGACTAAAAATGTACAGAACGCACACCTGCGGCGACCTCCGCCTTGAAAACGTAGGACAAGAAGTAATTTTATCGGGCTGGATGCAAACCAAGCGCGATTTTGGTGGCATGACGTTTATTGATATTCGTGATCGATACGGCTTGACGCAGTTGGTTTTTGATATGGAGGACGATCAGGACTTGTGCAGCCGCGCGCGTAAGCTAGGGCGAGAATTCGTTGTTCAAATCAAAGGAACGGTTCGTGAACGTAGCAACAAGAACCCGAATATGCCGACAGGAAATGTCGAGATCGAAGTAGGGGAAATGACTATTTTGAACAAATCAAAGCTACCTCCTTTTACTATTGAAGACGAAACGGATGGTGGTGATGAGTTGCGGATGACTTACCGCTACTTGGATTTGCGAAGAAAACCAGTACAGAATAACATCATCTTCCGTAGTAATGTAGCTATCGCTACGCGAGAATACTTGAGTAAAGAAGGGTTTATCGAAGTCGAAACGCCTGTTTTGATCAAGAGTACGCCCGAAGGAGCAAGGGATTTTGTCGTGCCTAGTCGTATGAACAAAGGCCAATTCTACGCACTTCCTCAATCTCCGCAAACCTTCAAACAATTGTTGATGGTAGCAGGGTTGGACAAGTACTTCCAAATCGTAAAATGCTTTAGAGATGAGGATTTAAGAGCCGACCGCCAACCGGAATTCACACAGATTGATTGCGAAATGGCTTTCGTCACGCAAGAAGAAATTCTGAATACTTTTGAGGGATTGACCAAGTATTTATTTAAAACTTGTAAGGGAATTGAATTCAACGGAGATTTCCCTCGAATGACTTACGATGAAGCCTTACGCTTGTATGGTTCGGATAAGCCGGATACGCGTTTTGGTATGTTATTCCACGAGCTGAATGACGTAGCTAAAAACAAGGGATTCAAAGTGTTCGATAGTGTCGAGTTGGTTGTTGGTATCTGTGCTCCAGGCGCTGCGAGCTATACGCGCAAGCAATTGGATGCCCTCGTAAAATGGGTTCAGCGTCCACAGATTGGTGCCAAAGGCTTAGTTTACGTCAAGTGTAATCAAGACGGTACTTTCAAATCTACCGTAGATAAGTTCTTTGACCAAGAAGCTTTAAAATCTTGGGCGGATAAAATGGGTGCTAAGCCAGGCGATTTGATGCTGGTAATGGCTGGTGAAGTAGATAGGGCGCGTAAGCAGTTGAATGAATTGCGCTTGCACCTTGGGCGTGAATTGGGTTTAATGAAAGAAGGTGATTTCAAACCTTTGTGGGTTGTTGATTTTCCTTTATTGGAATGGGATGAGGATACGGAGCGTTTCCACGCCATGCATCACCCCTTCACTTCTCCTAAGAAGAACGATATTGAGCGAATGCTATCTGGCGATCATGAAACGATGAAAGCCTTGCGTGCTGACGCTTATGACTTGGTTATCAATGGTTCGGAAATTGGAGGTGGTTCTATTCGTATCCACGACCGCGCATTGCAAAGCCGCAACTTTGATCTCCTAGGATTTACGAAGGAAGAAGCGGAAGCGCAATTTGGTTTCCTACTAGGAGCTTTTGAGTACGGCGCACCTCCTCACGGTGGTTTGGCCTTCGGTTTTGACCGCTTGGTAACGATTATGTCTGGCCAAGAATCTATCCGTGATTTCATCGCTTTCCCGAAAAACAATCAAGGAAGAGATATGATGATCGATGCCCCTTCTCCTGTTGACCAAGAGCAATTGGATGAATTAGGCTTAGATCTTGTAGAAGAGTAGCTTAGCTCGTAGTATACATTGGGCGAATGGATCGGCAGTAGCTGATGCATTCGCCCAATTGCTTTAAGAGTAACGTTGGCTTTAGCCGACAAGTTGTGTTTGGTGTTAACGTGTCATGAACCATATAAGGAATATAAGATGTTATAAGACTTTCACATAAGAGCGTTTTGGAGAAAAAGGCATGATGTACCAGAAGAAGCTATTCGAAGACGATTTTTTAGAAGTAAATCGAATTTTTGGAATAACTTTGTGCCTATAGTTGATGTATGGGGTTTATATTATAATGGAGATAAAGGATTTCAACGAGTTGCTGTAGGAGAACGTGATGAATATTTGATAGAAAATGCATTACTATTTAATTCTTTTCAAGCCATAAAAAAGTAAAAAGAATGAAGCGTGTTAATAAATTAAGTAATGAACAGATATATGTTGATTCAGCTATTTTGCTAAGAATTGCTAATCAGGCTATTCGTGAAGCTAAAGCAGAGAATAAAAAGCTTGGTATTCCAGAAGTATTTTTCAAAAACGGTAAGCTCTATTATGTGTCGCTGAATGGAGAAATTACAACGGAACGACCTGATATTTTTAAGCGGAATGAGGCGTAAGATCCTTTTTCTAAAAATAAGATTCTCATCCAATGAAAGACATCTACATAAAATCGATTTATATCCACAATAACTATAAGGATCAAAATGTCTTGGTGGATTTTCCTCCTGAGGAAGGAAAGCAGTTTAAACATCTCATTTTTACAGGAAGAAATGGAAGTGGGAAGACGACAACGTTGAAAGCTATTTTTAGAGAATTATTCAATATCAAGGTAAACAAAGCCAAAGAACAAG
>JAHDHB010000311.1 GCA_020631545.1 Saprospiraceae bacterium
CGCCCCTTCTTTTCAAGGTTCTATGTTTGTTTTTTGGAGGGCTTGGCGGCCAAAGTAGGTGCCTAAGAGTAAGCCTACGAGCATATGCCAGATGCCCCACCAAGCAATGAGAAGCATCATTCCTCCTAGGTCTGGGAAAAAATTGAACACTAGGACTAGGGCTAGGCCTGCATTCTGAACGCCTGTTTCTAGCGTTATGGTTCTTCGCTCTCGTTCTTCTAAACCCATTCCTTTTGCAAATCCATAGCCTAAAAATAGGGCTAAACCGTTATGAACCAAGACTAACCAAAAGATCGTGTGAAACATTTCGATGAAGGTTGTCCAATTGGCTAAAAATGCTCCTATAATCAAGACCAAGAAGATAAGTATGGAGATTCTTTTTAACGGTTTTGATAGTTTTTGACTGACGTTGGGTAAAAAGTGGGCCAACGTCATGCCCGAGATTAATGGCAAACCTAATAACCAAAATGCTAGGGAAAATAATTCCCAATAATCCACAACGACTTCATCTAACAAGGAGGCAGTGATGGGGGAAAGCCCTGACCAAAAATGGAAAGCCAAAGGAATTACAAAGCCGGCTAAAATGGTAGAAATAGAGGTCAAACAAACGGATAATGCTGCATTCCCCTTGGCTAGCAAGGTGTAAAAATTAGAAACATTTCCTCCTGGACAAACGGCTACCAAGACCATCCCTAGGGCAAAACTTGGGTATAAGGGTAGTATTTGGATAAGCAAAACGGTGAGTAGGGGGAGTAGTAGAAATTGGGCGATTAAGCCTGTAAAAATCATTTTCGGTGTTCGAAATACTTCTTTAAAATCGGATAAACGAATTTCCAGAGCGACCGAAAACATAACGATGGCAAGCACGGCATTGATCCAAGACAGGTTGTCTTTGTTAAAATTCAATACGATTTGGTCAATAGCCTCCATAGCTCTAAGTTAATGGAATCCGACTAGAAGAACAAAACTACTTCCTATTTATGCATTTTAGACGTAGGTTTTCTTGTTTGATTTGGGGCAAACAACTCTCCCTTCGTAAACGCATTAAGAATACAATAGCACATTAGTAACTTTCTTTTTCTTATCTTTATAAAACAATTTCTCTGCCATCTTCTAAAACCCCTTAGTTTATGCAAGAATATTTCAGCTTATATAGCAAAATACACTCTAAATATTGCTTTCCAAAAGTCAACTATTTAGGATTTGTGCTCATCTTATACTTTGGACTGATAACCGAAGTTTTTGCCCAAGAAGAAGTACTAAGGTATGGGAAAGTAGATACGGCAGATTTAAAAATGAACGTATATGAGCGAGATCCAGAAGCATCGGCAGTCGTTTTACATGATTTTGCAAAAACAAGGATAGAGGTAAACAATGATGGAATTCCTCAGGTAATCACCTATCGGCATCGAAGGATAAAAATTTTAAAAAGAGATGGATTCCAATATGGGGACATTAGTATACCTCTTTTAGGAAAAAGCTTATACAATCTTAACGCTCAAACTATTAATTGGTCGAAAAGAAAAAAGGAAATAACAAAAACCCGAGCCTACGTTTTTTTTGATAATACAGTCAATAATGTTCCTATTTCTTTTGATTTCTCCTTTCCAGCTATAGAAGTAGGTTCTATTTTAGATTATCATTACGAAGTCAGATACGGTAATATTTATTGTCCTGATACTTGGTATTTTCAGGAAGGTATCCCGGTGCGTTGGAGTGAATATCAGTTTATCCAACCTATGGGATTAGATTATGTTTCTCTAGTGACAAAATCCAAAGATTTTCACATCCGAGATACGACGATACAGCGTTTTGTCATGACGGATATGAGAGCCTTGAAAGAAGCGCCTTATATCACAACGATGAAGGATCATTATGCTCGAATGCAATTTCAATTGGTGAAAAATCACTTGTATTCTGGCAATCCAAGTACAAATTTTGAAGGCGCATTGGCTTGGAAGAAATTTTCCGAAAGATTGCTGAACTATGAATTCTGGGGGAAACAAATCAAGGGAAAACAGAAGAATAAAAAGATCGCGAAGGATGCCCAACTCCTTACGCTAGGTATGACGGATACCCTTGCGATGGTCGACAGCATCTACCGTTTTATAGGGAATGCACTGAAATTCAACAGCATCTCAGGAATTCAAGATGCCTACCTTAATAATGCTTATAAAAAGGGATCCGGCAATGGTTCTGAAATCAACTTGAGTTTCATTTCTGCGCTTCGTGCGGTGGGTATCTCTGCTGATCCTGTTTTGATCAGTACACGCGATCACGGAAAAGTAAAAGAGCTTTATCCTATAGCTCGACAGTTTAATCATGTCATTGTCCAAGCAGAAATTGGAGGTAAAAGGTATCATATGGATGCTGTCGATCCTAGATATCCTTATTTTTTATTGAGGGAAAACGATTTGAATACAAGAGGGTTTGTGGTAAAATCAGCACCAGAATGGGTTGATATTATCCCCCAACGTAGTGTTACCAATCATAGAATTCTTCTTTCCGTAAATGAAAAAAGTGGCAATTGGGAAGGGAAGAAACTAGGCATTTATGAAAATTATGCTGCTCATAATCGCCGAAGGAAACTAAAGGAAGAAGGAAAAACTACTTATTTAAAGCAAAATTTCACCAAAAATCCCGACTATCAGGGTGTTGCCGTAGAATTTAAGCACCAAAACGATCCCAATGCTCGTTTTGAAGATGAAATTACGTTTCAAGGTCCTGATTTTGACGACGGTGATTTTATTTACCTACAGCCTATTACGTTTTCTTCGTTTACAAAAAATCCTTTCAAGTTAAATTCTCGCATTTATCCTATCGATTGGGCTTATCCCTTCTTGGAAGTTACTTTGTATAACTTGAAAATTCCTGGAAATTATATCGTGGAGGAATTACCTAAGGAAGTTTTAATCGATTTACTCGACGACTCTGCAAAATTCACTTATAATATTGAAGAAAGTAATGGTTATGTACAGCTAATGGCTAAACTTGAACTTAATCGAACGCTATATACTGCTAAGGAATACAGAGCCTTAAAAGTTTTCTTGGATAAGGTAGTGGATAAGTTTTCGGAGCAAATTGTCTTGAAGAAAAGCGGGAAATGAGCAATAAAGAGTATTGTGCAAAACCTTTTTTCAGTTAAAACCATTACGTTCGTCTTATATTTTTCCTGTTTTGTCTTTATTCTATATACAAATCTTGACATAGGCTCCTCTTTTATATACCTTTGCAACTAAATATTTTATAAACATTAACCCCAAAATTTATGCAAAATTACTTTCCCTACAGAAGTTCTTTTTCTTCTTTCAATTCTTTGTGGTTGTCCTTCGTGCTTTGTTTTAGCTTTATTAGTCTAGGTTTTTCTCAAACGGGTCGTCAACAATTCGGCAAAGTAGATCGGGCAGATTTGGAGATGACTTCTTATGACAAAGATCCTGATGCTGAAGCGCTTGTCTTGTTTGATTATGCTAGTGCTAAGGTCATAGCCGAAGTAGAAGGTAGCAAAATCAAGACGTTTCGACACCGACGAGTAAAAATCTTGAAGAAGGAAGGCCTTGACTATGGAGACGTTTCCTTGTCCTATTTTTCTTGGAAAAACACGCAATACATTTCTAAGCTGGAAGCACAAGTCATCAATCTTGTTGATGGTAAAGAAGTTATAACAGTATTAACGAAGAAAGATTTTTTCAAAGAAGAGATCAATGATCGATATAATCGCATCAATTTTGCTTTCCCTGCTTTGCAAGAAGGTTCTATTTTGGAATACAAATACACTTTAGTTTCCAATAACATTTTTTCTCCTGATACATGGTATTTTCAAGAGGACATTCCTGTGCGATGGAGTGAGTACCGCTTTGAGACACCTCACTATTATCAATATGTTTTTGTATACAGCAAGAGCAAGGATTTCCATATAAATGACCCCGAGGTAAATCGGTTTGTGATGATTGATATGCCGGGCTTAAAGCCTGAGCCTTATGTTACGACAATGGATGATTATTATGCTAAAATGCAATTCCAATTATCCGAGTATAGTCTGTATATGGATAGACCTAATATCAAGGAACAAGTGCTTACGACTTGGGATGACCTAGCCGCCGATTTACTTGGAGATGAACACTTTGGCAAGCAAATCCAAGGACGTTTGAAGGATAAGAAGATAGCTCAACAGGCAAAGGCACTAACGACAGGCCAAACGGATTCTCTAGCGATGCTGGATGATATTTTTCAATTGGTTTCTAAATCCATTGAATTTAATGGCAGATATCGTTTTTATATAAAAACTTCACTAAATCAAGCCTTAGCAAATTCGTCGGGCAGTTCAGCAGATATAAATATGAGCCTTGTGGCTGCCTTACGTGCTAGTGGTTTTGTGGCGGATCCTGTTTTGATAAGCACTCGAACAAATGGAAAGTTACAACAAACCTACCCTATCCTTCGCCAGTTCAATCATGTCCTTGTAAGAACGGTGGTCGACGGCAAAGTCTACCTTATGGACGCTATCAATCCTAACCGACCTTATTTTTTGCTAGGTATCAACGATTTGAATCGCTTAGGCTTGCTGATAACTCCTGAACCTAAATGGATCAATATTACCCCTAAAAACAATCTTTCTAACTCCAGAATTATTCTTAGGGTCAATGAAGAAGGTGTTTGGGAAGGGAAGAAAAGTAGCGCTTATGATGCTTACCGCGCCGTTAAAAAACGGGCGTTACTTTATAGTGATGATAATGAGAAAGCCTATATGGAAAGTTTTTTCAAGGATAAACCTGATTTCCAGCCTGTTGCTGTTACTGTTAAAGATTTGGAAGATCCAACTACTCGCCTAAGGGACGAACTCACTTTTGAGGGGGGTGAATTTGAGGCTGACGACTTACTATACATCGCACCTACTTTTTTTTCTTCTTTTAAGGAAAATCCATTTAAGTTAAAAAAGCGGAATTACCCTGTAGATTTTGCCCATCCCATTACTGAAATCAACTTGTTCAATCTAGAAATTCCCAAGGGATATGC
This sequence comes from Saprospiraceae bacterium, assembly GCA_020631545.1. GTDB lineage: Bacteria > Bacteroidota > Bacteroidia > Chitinophagales > Saprospiraceae > JAHDHB01. The sequence goes on from JAHDHB010000311.1 coordinate 5,017, forward strand.
TGTTGAAGAAATCCCTAAAAATACGATGATTAGCTTGTATGAAGATGCGGCTAGTTTTACATTTCAGATAAAAGAATTCAATGGGTATGTACAACTGAGCGCACGTCTAATAATCGATCAGGTCTTTTTTCAAGCAACGGAGTATGAAGATCTAAAAATGTTTTTGGATAAAGTGGCGGTGAAGTTTTCAGAGCAAATTGTCTTGAAGAAGAGTGAGGAGTAGTTTTCGACGCTATCGCTTGAAAAGACTGGTTGACAAAGGACATAGGACATAAGACTATTTTTGATAGCTTCGCTATCGGGATATAATCGTAATAAATGGAAGGTTGCTGCTGGAGTAGTATCCTTTTTTAAGACCTTCCATTTTTTGCAAACACATCATCCCAACTCACAAAACTGGAAGGCCGCTGCCTCAAAAATTAGCGTGACTTTAATCACGATATTTATGCAGATTAAGCCTTTTTAAACAGTGATCAAAAAAAGTAATGTTCATGGAAGATTTTGAAATTTTCTGCGAACAAATAATAATAATTATGAATTTTAACAAACGGCTTTTAAGTTTTCTTTTGGGGATTATTTTATCCCATTGCGCCGCTGCGCAAGATTATTCCGCCTTTGCTTTACCTGAGGCTTTGATCAAAGATGCACATACTTTAATTCGAAAATCAAGTGTTGATTTTCAAGTAAATTCTCCAAAAAATGCCGTGGAAAAGAGGCACATCGTAGCGACTATTTTGAATGATGAAAGTCCTTACAATAGTCTCACTGTTTACTACAGCAAGTTTACCGAAGTACGTGCAATAGAAGGACGAATTTATGATGGTATGGGGAAATTGATTCGAAAAATAAAGAAAAGTGAAATAGATGACTACTCAGCGGTTTCAGGTTTCTCCATTTATGATGATAGTCGTGTTAAGTACTTGGAGGTAACCCACAATCGCTATCCCTACACCGTAGAATTTCGATACGAGGTTGTTCATACTGGTCTTAGAGATTATCCAGATTGGTATCCTCAAAAAGGTTTTGAAGTCGGTGTAGAGCAAGCGGATTATCGAATAAGCTTACCAGAAGCTATGAACGTTCGTTTCAAAGCCAAAAATTTTGATAAAAAACCGAGTATTTCTGAGGAAAAAGGTCGAAAAACCTACCAGTGGAAAACAACGAATTTAGCGGCTATGAAGCGGGAACCCTATAGCCCACCAGCATACCAGTATATGCCTATTGTCTACCTTGCTCCTACTGCTTTTTCTGTAGCTGGATACAAGGGCGATATGTCTGATTGGCAGTCTTTTGGACAATTCATCTACAATCTGAATCAAGGGCGTGGAATACTATCTGATGAGCTGAAAGTGAAGCTAAAAAACATGACGCATGAGGCGAAAACCGATCAAGAAAAAATCGCTATTCTTTATAAGTATTTGCAAAAACATACTCGCTATGTGAGTGTACAACTGGGAATTGGAGGATGGCAAACCTACCCTGCCTCTTATGTGGAGAAAAATCAATATGGAGACTGTAAGGCGCTGACTTATTACATGCGCTCCATGCTAGAGGAAATTGGCATAGAGGCTTATCCTGCATTGATTTATAATGATGAAGATATACCTGATATTCAGGAAGATTTCACAGAGCCTTATTTTAATCACGTTATCCTTTATGTACCTAATGAGGAAGCTCCCACTTGGCTGGAATGCACGAGTACCTACAGTCCACCTAATTACCTTGGCTATTCTAATGAAAACAGGAACACCCTGATTATCAAAGACAAAGCTAGTCACCTATTAAGTACCCCAAGCAGCGAAGCCAAGGATAATCTTCAAGCACAAATCACCAAATTAACGCTGGAGGAAACGGGAAAGGCTCGGGCAACTGTCGAAACAAAATATACCGGCAATCAACAAAGCAAATTCCGCTATTTTGCCAAATCAAAATCAAAAGAAGATCAAGAAAAAGAATTGACTAAGGAGATTGATTTTTCTGGATTCAAGATCGGAAATTTTGATTTTGAAGTCCATGACGAGAAGCCTGAAGTCAAACTTAAAATGGAATTAGAGGTGGAACAATTCGCTTCTAAATCGGGCAAACGCTTGTTTTTCTATCCCAATATGCTGAATAAACATAGTTATGTACCAAAAAAGATGGACAATCGAAAGATTCCCATCGAAAATACCATTGCCTTTTTGGATACGGATAGGGTCGTTATTGCTTTACCCAAAGGTTACAAGGTAGAAAGTCAACCGAAAGAACGTGTTGATATAGAAACGGATTTTGGTCATTACACCGCAGAAATTTCCCTTGATGGAAATCAATTGGTTTACAAGCGGCGCTACGAAATAAATGCCTTTAATTTACCTGCTACTCAATATGAAGATTTACGCGAGTTCCTTCGTGAAATTGCTAAGGCGGATCAGGTGAAGATTGCTTTAGTGAAGGAATAACGTTTTTGTTGAGGACACTCAATTTCCTTATAGCAATTCTCGGTTTGACATAAAATACATGTTTTTAAATGCTCTCTTGCCTATTTTGGGCAAAACTTTTGGCTTATTTTACGAACCAAGGGGTTGAAACCCCTTGCTATAGAACCTCGAAGGCTACCGCCTTCTCTTGCGAACACCCGATAGCTTCCTATTGCTTTTGCAAACCGAGAATTGCTGGGGAGACCTAAGGTTAAAATCTTAGGTTACAGACAGGGAACTCCTAGGGGGGGATTTTTATAGGGACGAGTTGTCTTTAACTACTAACGACTTTTATTATGAATAGAATATTTTTATTACCGATTTTTGTAATCCTATTTTTTAGTGTATTGCAAGCTCAAACAGTGACTATTGACCATCTTACACAGCGCTACTTGGGGAGTACTTCAGAGCTGGATCGTAAGCGGTATTTTACGTTTCATGATAATGCTAATGATTTGGAAACCAATACTTTTCTAAGTGATTATAACGTTTCTAAAGGTCGCGGGTTTTGGGGCCC
>JAHDHB010000312.1 GCA_020631545.1 Saprospiraceae bacterium
GCTACCAAGTGGGGCATACGCATTGCCCTAGCACCAAGCTTGTAACGTTGGCTTTAGCCGACAAGTTGTAGAGCTGATTCAGAAGAGAATTGGAAAAAAATGAATTAAAAATGGAGGATGGAAAATTTTCTGTCCGAATTACTCCCCTCCATATTATCAATATTGAATAAAACGAATCCACGTCAAAATCGCCATAAGGGCAACTCGTAATTCGTAATTCCAAACTCCTAATTAAATAAACGCCCAAGAGAGCGAAATCTCTAAGACCAAGTAACCCCTAATAATTACCAAAAGCTATTTCATTATTTAATGAAAACACCTCTTCACATAGAAAACCTAAAACCAGTCCTTCCCATGCTATTTGGGGCAGGACTTTTCCTGATCGCCTCCTACATTCGCTACTTCACCACAGGCAGTATCAAAGTCGATCAAAATTACATGACGGGAATGCCGATGGTGCTCAACCTCCTACTCGTCACCGTAGGGCTATGCCTGTTCGGTTGGGCATATTATAAAGTCATTTTTAATAAAGAAGACTATAAGCTTAGTCCACTCGAAACACGTAACTTAGCCATCCTTCTGGCCTTGATTTCAGCCCCCATGCTGCCCATGCTTTCCAATGACGTGTTCAGCCTTTTTACTTGGGGCGATCTTGCGGCAATGGGCATAAATCCCTACGAAGATGGAAAATTACTTGTCCATTCCTCTTTCCATCCCTATGTTGGAGACAAATACAAATACCTAGCTTGTTTATACGGCCCCATTAATATTTTCATCGTTATTTGTGCCGTTTTCATTGGAGGGAAAAACATTCTTGGAGTGTATGCCATTTTCAAAATTATATTTACCCTTCTAGCCCTAGGCTTTATCGGTTTGATATACCATCTTTATAAACGATTTCCAGAAAGTTCTTACAATACACTAGCCCTAGTACTTCTTTCGCCAGTCTTTTGGTGCCAAGGAGTAGGACAAGGACACACCGAGGTATTAGGCATCTTTTTCCTAGTACTCGCGATGCTCTTCATGACCTCCGACCGAGTGTTACAAGCCTTTGTCGTACTAGCACTAGCCGTGGCTTCTAAAATATCCTTCGCTTACCTACTGCCGTTACCGCTACTTTATTTTTGGTGGCGCAATCCCCAGAAAATCAAAGAAACAGCTCTTTATGCGCTCGCAAGTGGAATCATCGTTTTGGCAGTACTTGCCTTAGCTTATTGGCCATTCGAAACAGGCGGAACATGGGCGCCTCTAGCGAGCTTCAAACACCTCAGCGCCTCAAGACCATCAGGCACGATAACCGATGTAATCGGCGAATTAGCTTCCGTCATTTATCCGAGCTTACAAGGGCTGTTTAATTGGCCTCCAATGGAAGCACAAGCCGTTCGAGAAATGGTGTGGAAGCCTCTCGTCCCGTTCTTTAAGCTTTTAGGTATACTGCTGGCACTCTGGACTTTTACTAGGATTCGAACAATTCGAGTAGCGCAAGACAACTTTACCCTTTTTGCCATTATAGGAGCGATTATGCTAACGATTTTCTCCCAAAAATTCTCTAGTTGGTATTTACTGCTAATTATCCCATTATTTCTATATACAGACAATAAAACATGGATAAGATGGTTAGCTATATTAGGATTATTGACCATTGCAATGGATTTTATGCATATCCCCGAAAGAAATTTGCTCATTTTTCCAATAACTGTGGCTATACCAGCATTTCTGGTAGCTGCAAGTTTCCTTTGGAAATTCAAAGAGCGCTACATCGAATTAGAATTTGGTCCCCCAATAAATAATGACAATCCCTTTAAAATCAATACTAAAACTAAGATGAAAGGGTAAAATGGTACAGCATAATGTATTATCCTCGATTCTCTATTGAAAACTATCTGTTATGGCGAAGAAGAAAATATTATTCATCATTGGTTCGGTCAATCAGACCTCCCAAATGCATCAGATCTCGGAATTATTACCAGAATATGACTGCTATTTTAGTCAATTCTATGGTAATCATCCTGTTGTAAGGGCAATGATCAATATGGGAACGATGGAGAATACCATACTATCGGGACATTTTAAGAAAACCTCAGAAGATTATTTAGCAAAGCATGGCTTAAAAAATGATTATAGGGGCTTGGTTTACAAGCAACATTATGACTTGGCCGTCATTTGCAATGATCTCATTATGCCTAAGGAAGTCACTTCCACCAAAATGATTTGGGTACAAGAAGGCATGGTTGATCCCGTAACGCTTTGGTCTAAAATAGTGAAAGCCATTAAAATACCACGATATTTTGCCATGGGAACATCCCTCAACGGATCTTCCAATCTATACCACATCGGTTGTGTAGCATCAGAAGGGTATAAGAATTTCTTTACCAAAATGGGGGTGGATAGAGACAAATTGACAGTGACGGGAATCCCAAATTTTGATGATGCCAAGCAATATCTTGATAACGACTTCGAACACAAGGACTACGTCATGGTGGCGACTTCGGATATACGCGAAACATTCCGTTGGGAAAACCGCAAAAAATTTATCAAAGAAGCTGTCAAGATCGCTAATGGTCGTCAACTATTGTTCAAACTGCATCCCAACGAAAAATACGACCGTGCCTTAAAGGAAATCAGAGAATGTGCTCCGCCTAATGCATTGGTCTACCAAAAAGGAAATACTAATGAAATGATAGCGAACTGTCAAGAATTAGTAACGCAATATTCTACAGTGGTTTATATGGGAATTGCCCTAGGGAAAGAAGTCCATTCTTACTTCGATGTAGAAGAGCTTAAGCAGCAATGTCCTATTCAAAACGATGGTCAATCTGCTCAAAATATAGCGGATATCTGTAGAGGGTTTATCGAATTTGACGGAACGGGGCCAGCTTTTCTTAAAAAACATCAAGAAGAACTAAAGCAGGAAATGAAGGGAAACTATAAACAACTTGAATGTACAAAAGCAGAAACACCCATTCATGTCTAAAATTGTAACCGTCATACAAGCGCGCTGTGGCTCTACACGCCTTCCAGGAAAGGTTTTGCTACCCATTTGTGGCAAACCGCTTCTCCTGCGTATGGTGCAACGTGTGCAGGCTTCAAAGCTAGCAGGAACGGTCGTCGTAGCCACCACACAAGAAGCGAAAGATGATCCCATTGAGGACTTATGTAAGGCGTATGATCTAGCCTTTTTCAGAGGTCATTCTACCGATTTGTTAGATAGGCATTACCAAGTAGGAAAATCTTTCAAGGCGGATGTTGTGCTTAAAATTCCCTCAGATTGCCCTTTGATAGATCCTAAAATTATTGATAAAACGATTCAATTTTTCTTAGATCATCAAGGAGAATATGACTTCGTAAGTAATCTCCATCCGGCTACTTACCCTGATGGCAATGATGTGGAAATCATGACGATGGAAGCGCTTGAGCAAGCATGGAAAGAAGCGGAAAAACCGCTGGAACGAGAGCATACAACTCCTTATTTCTGGGAAAATCCTTCCTTGTTTCGACTAGCCAATGTGCCTTGGGAAACAGGCTTGAATTATGCGATGAGCCATCGGTGGACCATTGACTACCCCGAAGATTATGATTTTATTAATAAGGTTTATGCGGAATTATTTCCAATAAATCCGACCTTTGCGCTTGAAAATATCCTTGACTTGCTTGAAAGTCATCCGGAGATTCATGCGCTCAATAGTCGCTATGCTGGTGTAAATTGGTATAGAAACCATTTGGACGAATTAAAAACCGTTAAACCTGAAGAAACAAGAACTTTATAAATGGAGAATAGAGGATGGAGAATGTCCTGTTCGCAGATAATTTTAGGGTTTTCTGCTGATTACTTTTTCAATCTTCAGCTTTAATAGGGGGAGACGACACACGCACTCTTCATTCACAAACGCACACTAGATTTCAAGCGTAGCTAAGAAAATACGCAATAACTTATGACAACTGAAAAGAACCAAAAGCTTAGAGCCTTAGCGCTTAAAGTCCGTGAACACATCATCCGAATGTCTACGGATGGCGGCTGTTTTACAGGGGCTTCACTCTCCTGTACGGATCTTATCGTCTACCTATACTCCGAATATCTTAACATATCCAAGGAGAATTTGGACGATCCGAATCGTGATTATCTATTCCTTTCTAAAGGACACGATGTACCAGCACTTTATGGAACCCTTGTTGAATTGGGGATCTTGGAAGAAGCTCGTTTGAAAAATCATCTCAAAACCAACGATCATATCTACTGGCATCCGAACACCAATGTTCCTGGTATCGAGTTTCACTCAGGTTCCTTAGGGCATTTGCCTGCGGTAGCCCTAGGGGTAGCGATGGATTGCAAAATGCGGAAGCAAAACAATAAGATTTTCGTCATTACAGGAGATGGAGAATTGAATGAAGGTTCGGTTTGGGAAACCATGCTCGTCGCTAGTGCTTACAAGATGAACAACATCACCTTCGTTGTAGATCGCAATCATTTTCAGGCAAATATGCGTACTGAGGATTTAATTCCATTAGAACCTCTAGCGCCTAAATTTGAAGCTTTTGGGTGTAATGTCAAACGCATTGATGGCCATGATTTTGTGGCCTTGGAAGAAGCCTTTACTAGCCTACCATTTAGTGATGATAAACCAAATGTCGTCATTGTAGATACTGTACGAGGAAAAGGATTGCCTAGCATTGAAGAACAAGCATTACGTTGGTTCTGCAACTTCTCACACGATGAAGTAGAGCAATTGCTTAAAGAATTGCACGGTGTAGAACAAGCCATTATTACTTCCGAAAAATTGGTCGTGAGGTAGTCGTAACGTTGGCTTCAGCCGACAAGTTGTTCTAAAGCGATCATTTGTGGTCCTAGTACAAATAATCGTCCAATGGTATTTTTTTATTGAATCAAACGCAGCATGTCGGCTAAAGCCGACGCTACAATTATGAAAAGTTACGAAGAACTAATAAAACAAACGGCCTTAAATGACGAGCGTTATGTCGTTATGACTGCCGAAAATAGAGCTATTATCCGCAGCCTTCCTCCCATTTTGAAGGAACGGTTTATTGATACAGGAATTACCGAACAATGCATGATTGGTATGTCAGCAGGTTTGGCACTACGTGGTCGTATTCCTATCGTTCACGCCTTAGCTACCTTCTTGACCTTGAGGCCTTTTGAGTTTGTGAGGACAGATGTAGGCATTGCCAATTTACCCGTTAAACTAAGCAGTTTTGTACCGGGTTTTCTTTCAGATGGAAATGGTCCTACACACCAAGCCATCGAAGATGTCTCCTTGATGCGTGGTATTCCTGGGATGCAAGTTTTTTGCCCAGCGAGTAACGAAGATATGTTGGCCATGTTACCCAAAATTTGGGCTTCGCCACATCCTTCTTATGTTCGAATCAATACACGACCAACCGATTACAAGCACGATACGAACTTCGAGATCGGTAAAGCAGAAGTCGTTTCTAAAGGAAAAGATTTGACCTTCCTAGTTTATGGAATGTTGTTCGATCAAGTACGAGAAGCGAAGGAAATCCTTGAAAAACAAGGACTTGATGTTGGTTTAATCAATATGCGTTCCTTGAAACCAGTAGACGAAGCAGCCATTTTGGAAGCAGCAAAGTACAGCAAACGTTTGGTAACGGTAGAAGACCACTTTAAAACTGGAGGTCTTTACACCATAGTAGGAGAAGTTTTCTTAAAAAATCGTGTGATGGCAGACGTGATGCCGCTAGCCTTGGACGAGCGTTGGTATCGCCCTGGATTACTCAGCGAAGTCCTTGAGTACGAAGGTTTCACTGGCGCCAAAATCGCTGAAAGAGCGATGAATCACGAATTAGTATAAACCTGTTTGTAGGTGATTTTAAGTTCTGGGCTAGCTATTTCTTTGTGTAAGGAAAAAGGGAATAGTTAGTAGAGAACTTTTAGGTTATCTGTGAACGTATATTTTTATTGAAATGAAATTTTCGCAACTATTTTTGCTTGTAGGTCTTGCCTTTTTCTCGTTCGCCTCCTTTAGTCCTTACGAAGGAAATGTAACAGAGGAAGACGCTGTGGGAGTGTGGCTTTCTGAAAACAGCAAGGAGAAAGTACGCATTTTCAAACGAGGTGATAAGTATTATGGCAAGATGATCTGGATGGAGAATGAGTATGACAAAGAAGGGAATCGTCTTGTTGATAAGCACAATCCAGATCCGAAACTAAGAGGACGTCCTATGGTCGGCATAGAATTTTTGATTGGTTTTAAGTACGTTGGAAATGGATGGTTTACAGGAGGTCAAGTGTATGACATGGATTCTGGAAGTACCTACAGTGCTAGAATCCATTTACCTAATAAGAACACAGCCAAATTAAGAGGATATATAGGCATTCCTTTGTTTGGAAGAACAGAAGTTTGTACGAAAGTGGGGGAATGAAAAGAACTATAATGTGAATTCGCCTGTATTTAGAACAGTTTTCGCCCATTCCGCAAAAACACGTTCTGCAACAACTCTTAATTCTTAACTGCTAACTCTTAACTAAAAAACTCGCTCTATTATGAAGAACACGGTGAAATTCAACAAGGATTATCCCGACATAACGGTTTCTAACCAGATTTTTGAAAAAGCTTCAAAGATCATGCATCCAGTAACGCAGACCCTAGCCAAAGGGCCAACGCAGTACATTAACGGTACTGCACCTAAGTACTTGAAAAAAGGAAAAGGAGCACATGTTTGGGATGTAGATGGTAATAAATACTTGGATTTCAACAGTGGTATCGGACCAATTTCCTTGGGTTATGCTTACGATAGAATCGATAACGCGATCATTAAGCAACTAAAAGAAGGAATTACGTTCTCCTTGATGCATGAGTTGGAATATGAGGTTTGCGCCTTGATTAATCAAGTTATTCCTAATGCAGAATCGGTAAGAATTAGTAAGACGGGAGGTGATGTTTGTAGCGCTGCGATTCGTATCGCCCGTGCTTTTACAGGTAGAAATAAAGTGCTTTGCTGTGGTTATCACGGTTGGCATGATTGGTACATCACCACCACTAGCCGAAGAAAAGGTATTCCTTATATGAATAGCGAGTACACCTCTACTTTTGCTTATAATGATATTGAATCTGTTCGTTCTCAATTAGATGCAGATACGGCATGTTTGATTATGGAGCCGTTTGTTTTTGATGAACCAAAGGACAATTTTCTAGAAGAAGTACAAGCTCTTTGCAAAGAAAATGGAACGCTGTTAATCTTCGATGAGATGTGGACGGGATTCCGTGTAGCCTTAGGAGGAGCACAAGAATTTTTCGGCATCAAGCCAGATTTAGCCGTGTATTCTAAAGCAGTAGCCAACGGAATGCCAATCGCCTTCTTGACTGGGCGTGCGGATGTGATGCAATTGTTTGAAGAAGAAGTCTTTTTCTTCACAACATTTGGTGGAGAAACGCTCTCTATGGTCGCTACGATAGAGACAATCAAGGAGATGCAAGAGAAAGACGTTCATAATCATATTGCTAAGATTGGCAAGCAGTTGAAAGATGGCTACAATGCTATTGCTAAAGAATTGGGGATGGACAAGTGGACAATGTGCAAAGGCTTCGATTGTCGTACCATCATGACCTGGGATGCTTCAGCAGGTAACGGCTTGCACCTCAAATCGTTGATGCAACAAGAAATGATCAAACGAGGTATTTTGTGGTGCGGTTTCCACAACGTGAATTTCAGTCACACACAAGAAGACGTAGATTATACCCTAGAAACCTACCGCGCTGTATTACCAATTATGAAAGCAGCCATCGAAGCAGGAACCGTGGAAGAACAATTGAGAGGAAAGCCAGTAGAAGCCGTTTTCCGCAAAGTAGATTTCCGCAAAAAGGTGTAGAAACAAGGCATGCCTTGTTTCTGAATTACGAATTATGAATTACGAATTACGAATGAGGAATTATGAATTATGAATTACGAATGAGGAATGAGGAATGAGGAATGAGGAATGAGGAATGAGGAATGAGGAATGA
>JAHDHB010000313.1:0-4608 GCA_020631545.1 Saprospiraceae bacterium
AATAGCTTGTCGCACTTGCTGATAGGTCAAGCGATTGGTTGCCGCCGTCCGTGAATACAATTTGGGTAGAAGTAATGCCGTTGAAGGTATAGGTATACCAAGGACTACCCGGACAAACAAGCGTCATTGGATCCCCAGGCCACAAGGAATTAGGGTAGCCACCTGTGGGTAAACCATTCCAGTGATGAATATTGGGCGCTGCCCAGTCTGCTGGTTTTTTGAAGTAAATCGTAATGTCTGGAATAGGTTCAAAAGTATACACTAGGGAGTCAATAGCGCTGGTATTTCCTTCATTATCCACTCCGAAATAATGAATGGTAACAGGGGCTGTTCCATCAAGGAAAATGGAATCATTAAAAATTAGACTACTCGTTGTTGGTATACTTCCATCATTTGTGTAATAAATGACAACGGGTTCCCTAGGAGAATCGACAGAAAATTGTACGCTGATGGGCGGTTCATTATAATTTCCACTAGGTAAATTGGGGGTAACCACAGGAGGAGGAATGATAAAAGTGTAAGCCGCTGTCTCTATGTCAGAAGTCATGCCTTCTGCATCTACTACGTAGTAATTTAAGGTAGATGCTGTGCCTGTAGCGATAGGATTTTGGTAAATGCTACTGTTAGTGTTTGGCGTAGAACCATCTGTGGTATAATATATTGTATAAGGTGGTGTGCCTTCCGAAGCGGAAAGTTCTATTCCGATTGGATCGTAGTAATTTCCTGCTGCTGGAGTTGCGGCAACCTCAGGCGTGGGCAATTCGAAGGTATAGCGCTGACCGTCCATTTCCGAATATTTTCCATTTCCATCCACAGCAATTGCTTTCACGACGGTGAGGGAGGAAACAGAAAATGAACCGCTATAAACGAGACTTCCTGTAGTAGGCACACTACCATCTAAAGTGTAATAAATTGTAGAACCGCCGCTACCGCCTGTAGCATTCATATTTACTTGTACGGAACCTGTATAATTGCCGCTAAAAGGGGTGATATGAACGACTGGAGGCGTTGCACAATTGGCGACACAAGGATCGAAAAAACCTGCACCGTTTTCGCCGATCATGCCAGGGCCATCTTTCACATAAATCCCCGCAGAACCACCAGAATTTACCGTAAATGAGAGACTTCCATTGCCTACATAAATTTCATTTCCTGTAACGGCATCCCGATAAGTACCATTGGAAACGCCGGATACATTGAAGCTTCCGCCACCGTCTTTTACAAGGCCAACGACCACTTCGCTATTGCCCGACACTCGTTTGTAAGCTACGCCATTTCCTGGAGAGGACAACCAATTCCAAGAGCCATTTTGCAAGGCGGGAACGGCTTTTCGGATTGCATTTAACTTCTTGATATGCTGATAGATAATGTGGTTTGGCGCTTGATCCATCACATCACCATAATAAGCGCGGCCTGTTTGGTTTATACTTTCATTGATGTCCGATGCATCTTTAATATCCGTAAATGCACCAGCCATAAATCGCATTTCTGTACCATAATAAACAGTAGGAATTCCTCGCCATGTAAACATGAAATTCATACAAGCAGCAAGGTTCTCATCTGAGCCACTATACCTTGCATTCCAGTCATTATTGGGGCCAAAATCATGGTTGTCTAACCAGGTGACTAACTCGCTTGGGGCATAGTAAAGATGGTCATAACGAGCGGCATCTTGTACCCCGCTAAAACCACCACCTTCTTCAAAAATATTGTGAAAGGTAGCTTCGGCATAAAAATCAATCACAGAAGCTCCCGAAGGCCCTGAGTTTCCTGTAGCTCCGCGCCATGTATACCAGTGTGGATTGATTTCCTCGACAGGATGAAGTTCATGGCGTTTTTGCGCAACTTCTCCGAAGACAAAAAGGTCGGGTTTATACGCTTTAAAACGATCCAGCAGGGGCTGAATGTCGTTCTTGTCCATATGCTTGTACGTATCCCAACGGAAAGCGTCGACGCCCATATCGATGTAACGTTTGTAAGCGTTAAACATATAGTCTTGAACGACTTGGCTTCCAGTATTTAGATCGGGGGTGTCTCCAGCAATGGCACCATTATAAGAGTTTTCGGAATCATCCCAACCTTGCACAAAACCATTTCCCCAGTGATGATACCAAGTAGAATCCGACGTATTTACAAAGGATTGCGTACTTGGCCAATTGAATTGAGATAAATCGGCATTGTATGGCGGTGGCATTGGAACCAGATTGGAGCGACTCCAAATTTTACCATCTAAAGGGTTGGGTGTTAGGCCGTCATATTCCCAAGAAGGATTGTCTACTAGCGGGTTTCCATTGAGATCTTGTCCCCAAGGTTGTGTTGGGTCGGTGTTATATTTGAGTTCGGAATGCCCTTTTATACCAAATCGACCACTATGATTGGTGACGATGTCAAGTATAATTTTCATGCCCTTAGCGTGAACCGCATCGACCAAATCTTGGAAGGTAGCTCCGACAGATTCGTGCCTAGGATCAACTTTTTCAAAATCCCAAGCATGGTAGCCGTGATAATCCAGAGGCCCACGATTCTGCACAACGGGTGTCACCCATATCGCTGTGAATCCCAAGTCTTTAATATAGTCTAACTTCTCAATCAAGCCCTTAAAATCTCCACGCCAAGTTACATCCTCAGGCCCACTAAAATTGGCATTATTAGGATTGCCAGGGTAGTAAGAACACCACTCATTGGGTACATTATTGCTTGGATCGCCATCGTAAAAACGGGTGGGTAATAGGAAGTAGATGGTTTCTTTACGAAAGTCAACCTGTGCTTTGATTTCGCATAATAGACTGCTAATCAAGATTAGTGCTAGAATTACTACTAGGTTTTTTGTTTTCATGTTCGGTGCTTTTTATTGAATTGGTTAGTTGTAGGCGTTTAAAGTGTATTTAGTACACTAAGTTTGCGCAATATACAAAAAAAAAGATAATTTTTGAGAAATGCTTCAATTTGGAAAAGCCTTAGCTATTACCTTCCAAAACTTTCAATAAAAATTGAAAGCAAAAATTAGGCTTGTCCTGTTTCTTTCCTTATCTTTGTAGTGTCTGGTGGGCTGATTTTTTTTATGACGGCTCATTTTGCGGCGAATTTCTTGATTAAAAATAATTGAATAATGCGTATTGATGTGCTTTTGGAACGGGCTCTTGATTTTGATTTCCTTAGTGTGGAGGAAGGGATTTTCTTGTATGAAAATGCAAGTACAGCGGAGTTGATGCATGTAGCTCATGCTTTGAGAATGAAGCAGGTACCTAGCAATAAGGTGACGTGGATTATTGATCGAAACTCGAATACGACGAATGTCTGTATTGCGAATTGTAAGTTTTGCAATTTCTTCCGAAAACCAGGCCATGAGGAGGCTTATGTGACGACGATTGAGGAATACAAGGTGAAAATTGATGAGCTGTATAAGTATGGTGGCAATCAATTGCTATTGCAAGGAGGACATCATCCGGATTTGGGACTGGAGTTTTATTGCAAGATTTTCAGGGAGTTGAAAGCGTTGTATCCTGATTTGAAATTGCATGCGCTAGGACCACCAGAGATTGCGCATATTGCAAAACTGGAGGGAATGACACATACGGAAGTGCTGAGTGCGCTTAAGGAAGCGGGCTTGGATTCCTTACCGGGTGCTGGTGCTGAGATTTTGAGTGATCGGGTTCGCCGCTTGATTTCTAAGGGGAAATGTGGTGGGCAGGAATGGTTGGATGTTATGCGTGCTGCGCATCAATTGGATATTACGACATCAGCCACGATGATGTTTGGGCATATTGAGACGAATCGGGAGATTATGGAGCATTTGGTGGCTATACGTCAGGTGCAATCGGAAAAACCGGCTTCTGCTAAGGGCTTTTTGGCTTTTATTCCTTGGCCTTTTCAGGATGAAGATACAATGCTTAAGCGCTTGAAGCGTGCTAGAAATACGGTGACGGGCGATGAATATGTGCGGATGATTGCGATGAGTCGAATTATGTTACCTAACGTTATAAACATCCAAGCTTCTTGGTTGACGGTGGGAAAAAATATTGCGCAGGTTTGCTTGCATTCTGGGGCAAATGATTTTGGAAGTATTATGATTGAGGAGAATGTGGTGTCGGCTGCTGGTGCTGCTTTCCGTTTTACAGCCAATGGTATCCAGGACGCTATCCGCGAAGCGGGCTATATCCCGCAATTGCGTGATCAGCAGTATGGAGAACGTGAATTACCGAAAAATATCTTACAACAGGAGTTGGATAAGGAGACGATGATTGTGGATTGAGGGGAAGGAGGTGGGTAATGGATTTGCGGCCTAGGGTTTAAACCCTAGGCTACAGTCAGGGAACTCCTACGGAGTTTTTTGTGCCTTGCACTGTCTAACTATTCTTAAGTCAACAACATTCGATTTTGGAGTAATCGCCTGACACTAAGCTTGAATAATATTTTGTATTCAAACAAAAATCTTGCTACCTTAGTTGAAAATATAGGTATGGAAAATAAAATCACTCAACTTTCTATCAAAAATTTTAAGTCCATAAAATCTGCGGACTTAGCTTGTGGTCGTATTAATGTTTTTATTGGAAAACCGAATGTGGGAAAATCGAATATTCTAGAGGCGGTGGCGATGTTGGGACTAGG
>JAHDHB010000313.1:4618-7970 GCA_020631545.1 Saprospiraceae bacterium
ATAAGTCATTAGAACAATTGGTTCGATATGAAAGCTTAAACAATTTATTTTACAATCAGGATTATAAGGAATTAATCGCTGTAGAAACAAATTTAGGGTGTGTTAAGTTAAAGTATGACTTAAAAAAAGGCTACTATAATTTTGTAGGAGGTGAAGAAAGTGCTGTAAACGAGATGATTAGTGTAGAGCCCTCTCTTGAAGTAGAAAATACGTCTAGTAAAACATCGAAAAGAGAAGAAGAATGTATAAGTCAATTCAACCGTCAATATGATCGAAAAGGGAATTATAAAAACGGTAGTTATAGTCTGACAGGATTAGTTACAAAAAAATATACTTTTACTTCAAAGCATTTAACTTATCAAAGTGGGCAAGATTTTTCCCTATCTTATCCCTATGGAGAAAACCTAATTGATATACTTCAAACAAACAAAGACTTTCGACAAGAAATTGCTTCTTTTTTCAAAGATTATAAGCTTGAATTAGTCTTAGATCCTGTCAACAATATTTTAGAAATTCAAAAGAGAGTAGATTGGCTTTCTATAAAAACACCTTATAGCTTAATCGCTGACACGCTGCAACGGATCATCTTTCATTTAGCGGCTATTGCTTCGAATAAGGACAGCATTATTCTTTTTGAAGAACCTGAAAATCATTCTTTTCCACCCTACATTCGTTATTTGGCGCAAAGCATTGTGGAAAGTGAAAGTAATCAGTTTTTCTTGACTACGCATAGCCCATATATCCTTAATACGTTATTGCAAGATACTCCTTTGGAAGAACTCGCCATCTTCATAACGGATTATGTTGATCATCAAACGGTCGTGAAGAAATTGAGCCAAGACAAAATGAAAGAAATGATGGATTATGGGAGTGAGATTTTCTTTAACCTCAATAGATTGATTAATGATTGATGCTAATAGGGTTTTACCTGAATGTTTTATTGATACTCTGCTAGTTCGTTTTGCGATTGATGACAAACCTAGGCACATGGATGGAATAGGGGAAGTCGCAAAATTGATGCGCAATAGTCCTAGGAAATTACTAGTAGGTGTTGTGGATAATGATAAAAACTTACCGCCTTATTTTAAAGATTTTGAAATCATTGAGCGTAAGGCTGGGCTTCTTTTCAAAAAGCATAATTCATTTAAGCACTATTTGATTTTTGTTGATCCTGATTGTGAAAATTGGCTTTTCGAAACGGCTAATTCTTTGGGCGTTAATACAAAGCAATATGGTTTTAAAGATGTAAAGTCTCTAAAAAGAGCCACGAAACGAATGGCCGTAGTCGATAACCCAAAAGTCAAAGATTTTTTAAATACCCTCAAGCAGAAAAAAGGAAGTCCAATAAAAACAATGCGTAGGTGGATCGAAGATGTTTTTAAATAGATATAAATAATTTATCTCCGAAACTATAAAAATATAGCTTTGCGTATAAAAAAAATGACGTTTTTTGGAAGGGGGGGCGATTTGTTATTGTTACTTATGAGTTGAATCACTAGTACCCTGAATTTAGGGATGTACTTGCAATCTGGTCGAACTTCTTTCCTGAGATGGCTAAAGCATTTTAAATATCGAAAGACAACCTGTTTTTTCGTCTTTTCAAAAAATCATCAATAAGCAAAAATACCTGTTTTTAAAACAGCGATTTTTACGCTGTTTTTGTCTTTAAATCTATCATAACTTGTGGTTATAATCGTTGAGATAAACGTTTTCATTATTAAAATTTAATTAAAACCACAGTTATGTCTAAATTTCCAAATCCACCAGGTTCATATCGTCAAACTAGCCGCGATATTACATTTATGCCTAATGAAGAAATCCCTGGTTGTTACATCTTATCTGCTAGTTGTCAAAGAGTTGATGGCTCTTGGGCTCCGTCTTCCATGTTGTTCGGTATTATGAACAATGATGGAAGGTTGGAATGGAATCCTCAAGAAAATAAAGGTGCAGATTACCATTACCCAGAAGTGGAAGAAGGTCTTCCAGCAGGAACTTACTTATTGTCTAGTGAAGAGGTTTCGATCATAGATAATAGGGGGGAAGGAAGAGCTCCTTATACCTTGACTGCTATTGCAAAGAATAAGCGAGGCGGTTATGAACGCGCTTCGTTAGATTATGATATCGCTAATTGCGATGGAAGGTTGGTATTTAACCCTAAGTACGGTTGCTAATCAACTCATTTTAGTTATTCTATTCTGTACTTGATTATGGCTTCGCCAACTTAAGCCTTTGGGCAAAATTTTCTGCACATTTTGGACAGAAAATTTGTAGTCCGCGATAGCTATCGGGAGTAGAAGGTAGAAACCGAAAGCTTTCGGGAGATTTTTCGAAGAAAAATCTAAGTTCGCTGTGAGAATAGTCTCTCTACGCTCTACTTTCTACCCTCTACTTGATTCTGGCTTCGCCAACTTAAGCGTAAATGAATGAGACTTGCTACAATGCTATTGATTGGAGCAAGCTCTTCTTCTATGTTAAAGGAATTTCGTTTTCCTAAGCTATTCTTTTTTGAAAACGGATGTTTCGTAACTATATTGATCAATAAGGAGTTGGACGAAATATATGCCTTCTGCTAAATCTGCAAAGTCTAGCTCAAGCTTGGTCGCTCCTCTAGCTTCAAGTACGGTGTTTTTCATCAATCTTCCTGAAGTATCGAAAACTTTTACCCCGACACCATTTTTGAGATTAAGACCTGAACTAAATTGGAAGGTCAATTGGTCTTTAACGGGATTTGGAAAGACTTGAATGTAGAGCCCACTAAAAATATCGCCTACATGTAGAGCCACTATTTCTGAATACGAAAACTCACCATTAAAATCGACTTGTTTTAAACGATAATAGTTATTGCCAAAGGCAAAATCTTCATGGATACTTTCATAGACCGTTTCCTCCGTAGAAAATCCTACACCGTCAACTTGAGCAATGGATCTAAAATTCTCGCCATCATAAGAATACTCAACTTCAAAATAGTCGTTATTGACTTCATTGATCGTTTTCCAAGTCAAGACATTTCCTCGTCCTTCTACGTATTCTCCTTCAAAAGAAATAAATTCTACAGGTAAATTACTTGGAATAATTCCTACGCCAAAACCGGAAAAACCTGTAGAAAAAGAGGCGCTGAAAAAGACGTCATTATTTATAAGACCAGTTGAACTTGGTACGTATTCGATAGCATAATTTGTAGAATTTGAAGGTGTTACATCGCTGATTTGGTTGTTTCCTGCAACTTTGATGATTTGAGCATCATTCCGATTGTTCAAGGTATTACTTTCCCAAGTAGCTACTTCATTTTCTTTATAGTAAAGGATAATATCATAGGTTCCATTGACATTGTCAACAGTTGGTGTGACTTTAA
>JAHDHB010000314.1 GCA_020631545.1 Saprospiraceae bacterium
TCCTTTGTCAATCAGTCTTTTCCAGCGATAGCGCAGAAAATTCATAACTGCTTGCCTCATTTTTAAGAAAAACCCCATCGCTGTGACATATTTTTTAACTAAATGAATTTATTTTCTTTTTTTAATTGATCAAACCAAGGCTTTTCTCACCATACATTTTCGCAAAAAAATCTTTCTTCTCCTCCTTTCACCATCAAGAAAACTTTTTTAAACGATTTTAGAATCAAGGAGAAAGAACTAAAGTCATTTAGTATAAAAAATTCAGTTAAATGTTTCAACGAATACCTAGCTCAAAAATCCTTTTCAAACAATAAGTAGACTATTCTTGAAATTGTTCTGCAATTCAAAAACATCAACTGAAACCCCCTCAACGTTAAAACTTTTCATAAAAAGCATCGTAAACTAATAAAACTATCAAGTTTCTTCCCCTAACAAACACTAACACATAATAAGTACCCTCATGCGTTATGCCCAATACTTTTTAGTCGTAGCAATGCTATTAAGCACATTTGATTCAATAGCTACGAAACTAAAAACAGACTCAGAGAATCATTTTATTGGTAATATCCTTGAGTTAGATAAAAGAAGCGTAATCAAGGTATTGCCTAAGTCGAAAAAAAAACATGTAGAATCAAGCACGTTTGCTGCTCGGCCACTTGGTTCCCTTTCTATAACTTCCGCTTCCTCTACAAACTGTACAGGCAGTAATCCTTATACCGCAGAATGGAATATAGTGATCAGTGCCTCAGGAGGGCCCGACAATAATATTTCTTACCAACGAAATAGTGACGCCATCCTTAGTCACGTCTTAACGGGTACTACAGCATCACTAAGCATCACCAACATTCCTGCGGATGGAGGTGCTAGTGACACCTTAAAAGTTTGGTTTACCAATGATCCCGTTTGTGCAGATACTCTTATTCTAAACCGACCTCTTCCTTGTCCTCCCGATTTACCACGTCCAGTTCAAAGTTGCAATTTTCTTGATTTTGATGGAACAAATGACTTCGCAACGATACCCGATAACGCCTTATTCAATTTTGGTAGTTTTCAGGATTTCTCTATAGAACTCAAGGTAAAAACAACAGGATGGACCAGCGATGCCGCTATTATTTCAGATAAAGACTGGAGCTCTGGTGCAAATGATGGATTTGTTATTGCTGGAAATACAGATGCTACAACTTGGAAAGTAAATCTTGGCGATGGCTCCAATCGAGTAGACTTAGATGGACATGCCATAAATGATAACCTTTGGCACCACCTGGCCGTGACCTTCAATCGAAATGGAAATATCCACATCTACCAAGATGGGCTTCTCATCAATCATGACAACATGAATGACATCTTGAATGTTCATAGTGGTCTGCCTATAAATATCGCACAAGATGGCACAGGAAGCTTAGGCTATTACTTTGATGGTCAGATTGATGACGTTAGAATTTGGAGTACTGTTCTTAGTGGACAAGACATCTACGATTGGAGTACGAAGACAGTGGATAATACCCACCCCGAATATGCCAACTTACTAGGACAATGGCTCATGGAAGAAGGAACGGGAACAACCGTTGCTGATGAAACAGCAAACGCCAACACGATGACCATTTCGGGTGCAACATGGACAACAGCCTCTGATTGCCCCAATTATTTTGAAGAAGCTTCCGCTTTTTGTTCGAATGTTGCTTCCTCGTCAATAAGTGGAAATGCTTGGGAAGATGACAACTACAATGGCCTCTTTGATGAAGTAAATCCTTCTGGAGTCCAAGGCGTAGAGGTTTATCTTTATGACGACTGCGGTAGTCTCAGCCAAAGCACACACACTGATAGTAAAGGCTATTACGAATTTACCAGTTTAAACATTGGGACGACCTATCGAGTAGAGTTTGTCCTACCGCCAGCCGTTTCTTCTTGGGCAAATCCTACTGGACATGGAACGGATAATGCAACCAATGTCCAATTTGTACAAGCAGGAAATTGCGCCCATTTTGGCCTAGGAACACTTACTGGCTATTGCAACACTTTTGTAGAAACCCTCAATGTAAATGAGGATAATGACAATCTAACCTTATATAAAACACCCAATGCAACAGCTTCTTCCTTTTTATATTATAATGCAACAAACGAGTACGCTACGATTCCCGATGTTCCTTTATTTGATTTTGGTGCCACACAAGACTTCACACTAGAACTAAGAGTTAAAACTTCTTATTGGAGTGGAGATCCCGCTATTATGTCCGATAAGGACTGGGCAAGTGGCTCGAATGATGGTTTTAATATTCATGTTACAGGCGGTACGACCTGGGCTCTAAACATTGGCGACGGCTCCAATAGAGTCGATCTCGAAGGAGGATATATTGAAGATGATGATTGGCATCTCCTAACCGTAAGCGTTGATAGAGATGGCGATGTGACCATATATCAAGATGGCGTAGAAAGTGGTCGTACAAGTATGACAAGCATCGGCAATATCCATTCTGGCCTACCCATTCGTTTGGCACAAGATGGAACGGGCAGCTATGGAACCCCTTTTGTAGGTAGTATTGATGAAGTTAGAATATGGAATGCCGCCCTCTCCTCTCAAGACATTCAAGCTTGGACCTGTAGCGAAATAACACCAACCCACCCTGCTTTTGCCAACTTACTGGGATACTGGAAGTTCAATGAAAATACGGGGACGACTAGTGCAGATGAAACAGCCAATGATAATGACATTACGATCTCTAATCCTACTTGGCAAGTAGAAGCTACAACGCCTTTGGTTTGCTCTGGAGACAAATATATCGTTCGAAACTGCTTTGGAACTGTACAAAGCATCCCTAAAAATTTTCTCAATCAACCCAACAAATCCTATGCGCTTCATGGAACATACGACCAAGCACTGGATCATGTTCCCACTTGTATGATCTATACCAATGAATTTGGAGAAATTCAAGATCCACAATGGGCATATTGCTTGGATGAAACCTTAGGCGCAGGGACTCTACCAGAGTTAATGACAAATTGGGACATTTCTAATGATGCAAGGATTACAGGACTTACCGACTTGCAATCCACACGATTAGCTTGGATACTAGAGAACTACGAAACACTTGGATTTAACTTGACCAATAGCACCAGCCGGCGACATATAAATGAAGGCGTTTGGGCCATAACCGATCCTGCTACCTATACTTGTGATCCTTCCGATCCTTGGTATTCACTCTGCAATGGTGCTCGAACTGCTGTAACATCAGTACCTCCCCAACCCTCCTTGACACTTGACCTTAGCGCTGGTCATTCTGCGGCCAACCAACTAGGAACCGAAGTCCAATATGACTTAACAGCCGCAAACAGCAACCTCCTTTTAACCGTTTCTAAGGGCGGTGCTATGCCTGTTTTGTGCAACGGAAGCGAACTCGCAGGGCATACTATCACCGATAATGGCGATGGCACGGGAACACTAACGTTTTCTGGTGCAGGCCCTTATTCCGTCAACTTATGCCTTACAAGAAATGCTAAGGAAATTGTTGAGTTAAGGGTGACCGATCCCTCTGTGCTCTCTGACGGCTCAGATATGAAAATAATGCGGCCCAAAAATCAGATAGACGTTATTCAAGATTACCTCTTCGCTAGAAGCTCAACGACGGCTTCGGATGCGGCTAGCGCAAAATGGTATTCCCTACCTCTTGAAATCGGTAATTACGTATGGAACGACACCGACGGCAATGGCCTTCAAAATGCTTGTGAATCAGGAATTGACGGCGTAACCGTTGAACTCATAAAAGGTGGAACTGTCATTGCAACGACTCAAACGACGGACGGAGGACAATACTATTTTTCCAGCGTTTCTGCCTCCGATCCTAATCTCGTTTGGACAGGAACAGGAGCCGACACCGCTCTAATTGGTCAAACAACCTACACTATCCGTATCAACAATTCCATAGGAGGAAGCCAACAAATTCCATTAAATGGATTGATACTAACCACCGCCGACGCCAACAGCGATAATTCCGACAATATTGATTCTGACGCTTCGCTTAATGTTAACCATGCCGAAATTAGCGTAACGCTTGAAGATTTTGGAAAAGTCAATCATGATTTAGATTTTGGTTTTTATCCTTGTATAGAACCCTCTGCAATTACCACATCTCAAGTAGCCCCAACCTGTACAGGCTTGACACCCAACAATGACGGTGTAATTAACGTCACTGCCGTAGTCGATGCTGACCGATATGCTATCTCAACTGGAGCCGTATACACAGGCGTAGATTACGCTACCGCAATCCCAATCTCCTCCTTACCATTTGCAGCACAAATCAACGTACCCAATACAGGTGGCACCTACACTATTCGGTTCTTCAACCACAATAATGCTTGTTTTACTGACGAAACTGTTACGATAAATGCCGTCACTTGTATCTGCGTTGCACCTAGTGCCATTGCTTTTAGCCAAGTAGCACCCACTTGCTCTGGCCCTACAGCCAATGACGAAGGTTCCATCAGCTTAACGGCTTACACGGACGGCACTCATTATTCCATTAGTTCCTTGAATGCAGTGACTTACGATGGCGCTACTACCGTCGCTACGGCTATGCCAATTCCAAGTTCGCTCCCTGCCGTTATCCAAACGAATATTCCCAATACAGGTGGCTCCTACATCATTCGTATTTTCAATATTGATGATTCTTGCTTCACTGATGAAACGGTGTCGGTAAATCCGGTGACTTGTTGCACTCCACCAATCGTCGTATCGCCTGTTCCGACCTCCGTTACAACCGTAGGAGGAACAAACGGAACGCTTTTCCTCAATATTTATAATGGCGTTTCGGGCTATACTTACAACTGGGACGACGGAACAACTACGGGTTCTGGTAACGGCTCGTTAATCACAGGCCTCCCCCCTGGCAATTATCAAATCACTGTAACGGATAATGTTGGATGTACGGGGACGACAACCGCAGAGATCGAAGATGTCCTTTGTATTCCACAACGTGCCTTGATAAACACCACCAAAATCAGGTAACCTAAAACATGGTGTGCGTAGCAACAAATGCATTTCCAAGGTTATAACATTGAATATCAAAACATTTGCAAGAACTCTAGAATTCGACGCGGTACGTTTGAGGCGGCTGCCTTGCGTGATGGCTAACGTGCTGCGTCTTCGCTGTGGCAGGCTGTTTAAATTAAAGGTACCTAAGGTTAAAACCTTAGGCTACAGACGGGGAACTCCTATGGAGTTTTCGGTGCTTGGCTAGTGCCAATAAAGACTAGCGCAAACAAGAAATCCACCAAAAACATAAACAACTTGAAACAAGAACTTTATCTAAGTTTAAGTTTTATTTAACAAAAAAAGGGGGTGGTTTATCCTTGCATTTATAGAAAATAATATGGATATTGAAAGTGTCAATCATTTGGCAATTTCCTGCTGCACTATTTAGAAATAAGAATAAGCACTTTTTAGTCAAAAAAGGATATTCCTATCTTCTGATTCTAAGATTCCTTTCTTAGAAAAAACGAACAGTTTTGTAGTTTTCTATTCATTTCAAGTTTGGTAAAATATGCTTTTAGGTACTTGTATCATTAGCTAAGACTTTGGCGTAAGTTATTGCCACATAGGCACAAAGACACATAGTTTTTGGGCGACATGTACGTGTAAAGAACTATTTGCTTTTTGGCAAATTAATACGGAACTAATTTGCGATGGGTGGTGCCATATAAAATTAAATGAATTTTAATTTTATTCTTTTTATTTCGTTGTATTTTGAAAACAACCATTTTATTCATCATAAAATACGATCACCATGAAAATATTCATCGAAGATGTTATCATGCATTGAGTTGATAACAAAAACACTATGCTGAACATATAAATCACTTGTTATCTTTTTATTTCACATTATAAATCTAAAATCATGAAAATTGTAATTACGGATGATGTCGTAGGATAGTTAAATCCATTCATTTATTCATCAAAAACGCTATCACCATGAAAATAATCATTGAAGACATGATCATGCATTGAGTTCAAAGCCAATATAATACGTTTAGAATTCAAACCACTTTGCATCATTTTTTTTCACGCTAAAAATCAATAATTATGAAAATCGTAATCACAGATGACTTACCCGTGTAGGTCAATGCTTAACTCGTAAGGGGGGCTAAAACCCGAGCTATATGCTTGTCATTCAACCTGATAACATCATCAGGCAAACCAAGCCGCGTTGCATTTTTTTCTTTCATTCTAAAAATCTATAATCATGAAAATCATAATTATGGGAGACCTCCCCGTGTAGGTGAAAGTCACTACTTTATGCGAATCAGGGATTTAGTTTTCGATACCTTTGATTTTTTATATCGTCTGCATTTTCCTCATTCGCCTATTTTATTGACCTTGAACACTTCATTTATTATGAAAATCATTATCATCGAGGATGTTGTGCTTTGATAATTCCTTATCATTTTGTCAATTGCATTTATCCCTCTCAAAAACTTTATTCTTATGAAAATTGTAATCATGGAAGATATCGTAGGATAGCAAATCCTACCTTTTATTCATCTTTAAACTTCACTTACTATGAAAATTGTAATCATTGACGACTTAGTTGCATGACAACCCGTCACTCCTTGTTAATTATTTAACTCAAAAACTTTTTTTATGATCATTGTAATCACAGATAACGTAGTAGGCTAAGCAAAAGAGTCATTTTTACTACCATTTAAATATAATTAGCCATGAAAATTGTAATCATCGAGGACATTGTCCTTTGACAATTCCTTGTCATTGAAACCATTGTGAGAATTACCAACTGCTAACTTTTTATTAATGCTTAAAATTTCATTTCTTATGAAAATTGTAATTACCGAGGACGTACCGAGTTAAGAGCGTACACTTATTAAAAGATTATCGGTTTATCAAACGTCCTAATTTTCAACCAGACAAGACAATGAGAATTATTATTCTGGATGACCTACCATCTTAGGTCAATTGTTTTATTATTATTTATTCACTTCAAAAACCAGTTATTATGAAGTTTATCGTAACAGAGGACTGCATTGATGTGTAGTTCCCCTTTTTGAAATAGCATTGCTATGCTAGTGGACTTTACTCCTTTTTATGGAGTTGTTTGTCCAATTTTAATTCAGTAAAATGCGTTGGTGCAGAGCAGAAAGCTATTTGCACCAACCTTTTACTTGAATTCTTCTTTTTCATAAATCGCTCAACTATTGTTGGTCTACGGAGCACGTTTTTTCCTTCTATCTACCAATGACAGGCAAGCGATTTTAGTATTCAACCATAAATTTGTCATCATGAAAATCATTGGAATAGAGGATATTATAGGCATATAAGAAACGATCAGGAAGTTCAAATTTATTTTTTCATTTCAAAAAATCAACATCATGAATCGTTTTATCATTATTGACGATGTTATCGCCTACTAAGATTATTTGTCGGGTTACTTTTGTATTTAATCAATTACTTAGGAGCAGCACCACTAGGAATAACGCTATTGCGCCTTATTCAAAGTAATCTGCACACCTATGTCTTTATTTGATTTCTTGCAATTACAGGTAGGGCAAACCTCATGTTTTGAGGTTTGTCCCTTAGTAGGTAGAGGATGTTCGTTCCTGTTCTTTATTGGGCAATGACAAAGGTTTTTGCTCCTAGATAGCTATCGGGGGTGCTGTTAAGTTAAGCTCCAAAGGTCTGATTATTAGCCTAATTTGAGCCTGCGAAAATTGAAAGTCCTATAAGGGCGGCCCTGTCTGTAGCCCTGTGCGAAAGCGCAGGGTAATGAAATGGAGAACCAAGCAAGGTACATCGTACCGACTCCGTAATCGTCTTAACTTCAAAATAAACAGAAGATTACAGGGTCAGTGCTACGCACCTTTCGCCGGTTTTTCTTCTAAACCCAGCGCTTTCGCACTGGGCTACAGACAGGGTCACACCTAACGGCGCTTCCAACTTTCGCAAGCGAAAAT
>JAHDHB010000315.1 GCA_020631545.1 Saprospiraceae bacterium
TAATTGTCCAATGAATTGATTATGAGACAAGTCCAATTCCATTAAAAGAGGCATTTGGAAATCGGGGATAGGCCCTCCTAATACATTATTGCTTAAATCGATGCTTGTAGCTTGATCAAAAGAAAAGGAAGGAACAGTTCCTCTTAGGTTATTGTTGCTCAGATTGATGTGACTGACATAGCAGCCGTCAGGAGTTAAGGTAATTCCATACCAAGTGGAGACGGGTGTTGTTAAATCCCATTGCAATGACCAATTCTGTCCATTCGCTAAGTTATAAAGCGCTAGGAGCTGTAAAGAATCTTGGGCTAAACATCCCATATCGTCATTAATCTGTATGGGCTGACTAATGGTGTAGGCACCACAAGGGGAGGAAATGGTCAATTCTACGGTGTAAATGCCGGCATTCGTATAAGTATGTACGGGAGAAAAAAGGGGGCTAGTATCACCATCTCCAAAATTCCAAGCATAATTAATGTTATAGCTGTTGGGCAGATGTGCCGTAGGGGTGAACTCGATTGCTAAACCATTCCTAGCATAGGTGAAATAGACAGGCATTTGATTTTCATCTTGAAAGGGTTGAATGGCTATAGAACGAGGGCCAGCCGTCCCATCGGTCATTATCGGTTGTATCGCATACCACGTATCTTGGGGCGTCATGGATACTGTTTGAGGAAGAATAAGGCTCGTTGAGCTCACGGTGTCAATGACTTCTAGTTCTTCAGCATTGTCTAATAATTGTAGGACATGGTAGGTCGTAGCCCCATTTATAGGCGCCCAATCCAATTCGACAAGCGAATCTTGGCAGCGCAAAACACCATTTAAAACAGGTCTTTGTAAGATAGAGAAGGGTTTGCTGAGTATAGCCGTTTGGCCATAGCGCTCAAGCTTCAAACGCCCCTTACTTGTGGTTTCTGCTGGAACGCGCCACGAATAATTTCGAAGATTTGGCGCGATGTCATCGGCAATTTTTGTCCAAGTATTCCCATTATCTATGGAGTAAGACAGTGAAAAAGGCATGGTATTCCCTTGAGCTTCCCAAGCGATAGCTAGTTCTTCTTCAGGGCTTAAGGTAACTCCTTCGTCTGGATGAAGAATCCTAAAATCATCACTTAGATAATTAAAAGCTAGAAAATAATTGACGGTTCCACTAGGGAGTATCGTGGAGCTAATTTCTACTTGATAAGGACCACTTTGAGGGTTGTTAATCGTTACTTGTTCAATGTTATTGCGGTGATCTTCCCCTTCCACGGCATACGCTTCTGGCGCATTCGGATCAAGGACGAGGGGTAGGGTAGTATCTCCATATTTATTTGATACCTTAAGGTTTAAATCATCAACTAAGGAGGTGAGTGCATAAGGCATACCTCTTTCGTCATGCCAATATAAGGTTACCTTTAATTCCCGAGCATTTTGTACAAGAGGGAGTTGAATAGTTTGCACTAGCCCTGGACTGATTTGGCCATGAGTGTACCAGTTATTGTCTAAGCAGTCGACAGCTTTTTTGGCATTGATTCTTCCAAAACCATGGGCATAATCAGGCCCTGGAGCACCCAAATCATCTGCGGTCGTACAAGCGATGGCCTTTAGTAAAGCACCTTGAGGATTGTCGCCACCATTTAATTGACGATAGCGTTCAACCAAAAGCGCTAAAGTACCAGTAACCCCGGGCGCTGCTGCGCTAGTTCCTCCAAAAGAAATGTAATTATTGTTTGTACTAGTCGTGTTTGTACCTTCGCCCCTAGCACAAAGCTCTGGTTTTAAGCGCCCATCGGTTGTCGGTCCCTTGCTAGAGGTATAGGCCAAATTATCATACTTATCTAAATTGCCTACCGTCAATACATTTTTAGAAGATTGATCGCCTCCCAAAACCGAACCGTAACCATAGGGAAGTGGCGGGCAAATAGAAGCGATAGAGCCACTATTTCCTGCGGCATAAACATGCAATAAATATTCTAGCGCATTCAATTGATCATCCCTTAGCAAAGAATTGACATTATATTGTCCCAAGGTATTACAATTAATGACGCCATAAGAATTATTGGTGAGCACCATGCCTTCGCCGATGTAATGATTAGGTGCATTAGTGATGATGTTATTAAAGTATTCAGATATAATTTTGGATTTGGGGGCGAAGCCCTTGTATCGCTCATCCTTATTGCCAGCGCCTCCAATGATTCCTGCAACATTATTCCCGTGGCTTCCTGTTTGAGAATACTTATTCAAGGCTCGATTTTTTCCATCAATATGATCAAAGATGCCCAGGTCGCCTACGCCAACCGTCACCCCGTCACCTGTTAAGCCCTTGTATTCATGTAAATATCTAGCGCCTTGTATAGCTGTATTTTCAAAATTGAGTGGAACATAATTATCTTCCACAGGCTCTATCCAAGTAAGTATCGGCAGTTGGCTAAGTGCATGGAGTTGTATCGTGGATGCTTCTACTTTCCAAAGATGAGGGATACTTGTTTTTTCATAATTCGTAATGCCGTGGCCATTTATTTCGCTAATGATTTGATTTTCATTGAGGTTTTGTGTGAAGTAGAGGTAGGAAAAAAAGGAGGCATTTTTATATTTTTCTTGTTCATTAGGAGCATTTTTTGCTTGAGGAGGATAAAACCCAATACTTTGAACATCCCAAGCAGCTAATGTCGTCCAATCTATGTTAGAAGGAATCGCACAGTAGTAGGTATTCGTTGGTAAATAGTTCAGTAATTGAATGCCGGCAGCGGCTATCGTCTGTTGTTCAACGGATGTAGGGAGAGTGCCAAATTGTAAAAATAGATAGAAATCCCCTTGATATTGGTAAGCCGATAGGCGTTTTTGTTGGTCGTTATTCAGTTCCTCTAAAGGGATAGATGGAACCTTGAATTTTGTTTGTATTTCGAAAGTCTGTCCAAAGAGCCATGAAGTACTTAAGACTAAAAAAAATATAAAAATTGGTATGGAAAAATTAGTTTTCTCGATCATGTCAGTAGGTTATTAACAATTGGGCAAATAGACTGTTTTTTCAAGTTCTTCTTATAAGACATTGAATTACAGTCTAGGCAGGAGCTTTGGCGATGACTTAATACGGGTTTATCTATGTATAGACAGTAAAAATACTAGTCTTTGGCTTATATCCTAGTATAAATTGCATTTTATTGGTAGTAAAGTAAGTCTTTGGGCATAAACTTCTCTATTTTTTGTACAAAAAATGAAATTATCGTTTTGACGATTTTTAACCATATATGACTCTCATAAGAAGATATAAGCATAACGTGAACTGATTTAAGAGCAAATATTTACATCATTCCATAGGTAGTGAAGTGATATGTTTTATTTGCGCCTTCTTGACTCCTTCATACTGTCTATAATATACTTTTATGCTATTTGGGGATTATTGTTGCCTATTTTTGCTGTTTTTTTGTAAGCTTGCTAAAAGTTTTTAATGTTTTTCTAGCTAAAATGGCCGTTTTTTCAAAAAGAGATTTCTTATAAAATGTGAGGTTGGTTTTGAATATCAGGTTTTTGTGGCTTTAGTGCTCGTTTTATATGGAGATGAACATTGAAGTAAAAAAGATGATAAAGCCTTTTGGCGCTAAGCACGAAAAAGTTAGGTTCGGGAATGCTGTACGTCCAATTTTCATGGCAGATGGAGCAGCGTTTTTTTTCCAATAAATTCGAAAATTTGAGGCGCAAATTATCCCTTCATTAGTAATTTTTAGGACAAGAAATGGGATATTAATTATGTGAGATTTACTTGATTTTGTGAAGGTAAGAACGAAAAAACAGCTATACCGATGGGATGTGGGTATAAAGACTTAAACTTACGTTAATATAGATGTGTGACAGCGTAAGAAAGGGTGTTTGGAATGCTGTTTGCCTTAAAGTAAGTACATAGGGAAAGCGCCCAAAAATTCGAGAACAGTAAAGTAAGTACGACCAATTTTTATGAATTCGAAGCTCGGGCGTTACTTTCATAATGCGTAAAAATCCATATAAGTCAAAAGGTACCGAGTTTTTACTCGGTGCCTTTTTTTAGTAGCAGTTTACTGGTGAGGAACTAAAAGAAATGACCCTTATTTAGTGTTTGAACTAGCGATGGCAAAAGCATCAAAAAAATGTCTTTTTCGGTCAGGCACCATTTAGTTGGAAAAATTGCGGAGTACCAAACTTTATTTTTTAACAGCCACTTAGTCCTCGCTCATTTCAAAAATGATGCTCTAGTATTTCTTCTAACATATCAACCGTCAGTGGTTTATTTCTGAAATCACTGATTTCTTCTATCTCCTTAGCTCTTTTGAGATCGGCTGGATTTAGGGAGGTTGTCAACATTACGATAACGATTCGTGCTTTTTTCTCTTGATCCAGTTTTTTATACTCATCTAGAAATTGCCAGCCATTCATTCTAGGCATATTAATGTCCAAAAAAACGACCTCAGGCGTTGTATTCTCCGTATTGTTGAAATAATCTAAGGCCTCCAAACCATTGGTAACCATATTCAAG
Organism: Saprospiraceae bacterium; assembly: GCA_020631545.1. Classification (GTDB taxonomy): domain Bacteria; phylum Bacteroidota; class Bacteroidia; order Chitinophagales; family Saprospiraceae; genus JAHDHB01. The sequence goes on from JAHDHB010000315.1 coordinate 4,487, forward strand.
GTATTACAACAGTCGGCTTCTTCTATGGCCATCTGGTGGATGAAGTTTGTAGGTTCATCATCGTCGATCAGTAAAATACAGCTTATCTTTTTCATGCGTTCTTGATTGTAAAGTGAAAAATACTTCCTACCCCCTCTTGAGATTCGACCCAAATATCTCCTTCATGTAATTCGGCTATTTTCTTGCAATTGGCCAATCCAATACCCGTTCCTTTGTATTCATTCTTGCCATGGAGTCGTTGGAAGATTTTGAATATTAGGTTTTTGTACTCCATATTGATGCCAATGCCGTTATCTTTGACCTCAAATCGATAATGTTCATCTTCTAAAAAACTATTAATTTCGATGATTGGTGAAATTTCAGGATTCTTATATTTAATAGCGTTTGAAATAAGGTTTTGGAACAATTGTCTGAGTTCAAGTTCATAACCATTTAAAGTAGGCAATTCTCCTATTTTAAACGTTACGTTGTTTTCAAGGATTAGCTTTGAAAGATCATTTTTAATGTCGTTAATGACCTCCTTACAATCCAATGATTTTAATTCTTGAGTCTTTCCTATAAGCATGTGCCCCATTATACCTTTCACTAAATGGCTCATTCGCGTTGCAGAATCATTTAAATAGCCTAATATCTTTTGATCCTTTGCACTCAGGCTACTTGCATCTCTCAAGAGCACTTTTGATAGAGAAGAAATCGTTCGAAGAGGTTCTTGCAAATCGTGAGAAGCGACATAAGTAAACTCTTCAAGTTGTTTGTTCTTTAGGGTTAACTTAGCATTCAATTCCCGCAAAGAAGCCAGGGTATTCTCTAATTGATTCGTTACGATATCAAGTGTTGCACTAGACACTAAGTTGGGTTGTGGCGTTATTTTTATATAGGGGTTAAGTTCTATGTGTCCTTTGGGAAAAAGCTTAGGGATAGCCTCATTTTTTACTGATGGTAGAATTAAGACATCTTGACTTTGTTCCCAATTTGCAGGAGTGCCTACATTATGATAGGTGCTGAGTTGGAGCGAATCCAAAACGCGAATTATTTCGTGAAAGTTACGCCCCGTTGAGGCAGGATAGGTTATCGTTAATCGAATAACCTTTTTAGGATCAATGATAAAGACCGAACGAACGGTAGCCGTAATGCTTTCATTTGGATGAACCATGCCATAGAGGTTCGCTATTTGCTTGTATTCGTCAGCTATCAGGGGAAAATCAACACAAGTATTTTGAGTTTCGTTAATGTCTTTGATCCAATTAGTATGCGCATCAAAAGAGTCTATGCTTAAGGCGATTACCTTGGTATTTCTTGCTATAAATTCATCCTTAAATTTAGCCACCGTCCCCATTTCTGTTGTACAAATAGGGGTGAAATCCGCAGGATGAGACATCAGTATCCCCCAAGAATCACCTAGCCATTCATGGAATTGTATAACGCCTTCAGTTGATTGGGCCACAAAATCAGGGGCTTCATCGCCTAGCATTAAGCTCATCTTCTTCGAATATTTAAAGTTTAATTCAATAGCTTGTTTATTCCTTTTATCTCAATACGTTTGTTTGGTAGAAAAGTTCTGTTTTGAAGACATTATTTTTTTGAATTCAATAGCGGCTAGTGGATAGGTGTTTGGGAAGTGCCTTCTTTTTTTATAGGTAATGTAATGGCTGTATTAGATTTGATGAAGGCCATCAGGACTTTAGTGGTCATTACTAGTTGTCTAGCAAGACTCATCAGGAATACGCGAAATGTAAAAACCTGACTTCGATTATTAATTCTTTGTAGATAAAGCTTTTAGTTATTATTTGGGCAGCTAATCCCGCTATCCGTTTGTAGTGGGCACGCTGTAGCAGCATTCAGCATAGTCGTACAGGCATCTTCCTAAACGTCAGCTACCTGTACGCCCTGCTTCATAGCAGCTACAGCGCGCACACTCCCACTTCGATCGGGGCTGCATCACCTTGCTAAACAAATAGCAATATTAGTAGCAAGGAGCAGAGTCGTCTGGGGCAGTGCAGTGATGACCTTGTGGGGAAAGCTCTGACCTAACGGTTTATCTTGAAATGCCTAGAAACATACCAAGCTTGAGTTTTCTCAATCCTCTACTCTTTCAATCACCGTAGCATACCCTTGCCCAACGCCAATACACATGGTACACAAGGCGTAACGCTTTTGCTGCTTGTGTAATTCCAAGGCAGCAGTATGTAAAATACGAGTACCCGACATACCCAGCGGATGGCCAATAGCGATAGCACCACCATTCGGATTGATACGTGGATCATCATCGGCTAAACCCCATTCCCGAATACAAGCAAGGGATTGAGCCGCAAAGGCTTCATTTAGCTCAATAACATCCATATCCGCCATCGTCAAACCAGCTTTTTTCAAGGCTTTATTCGAAGCACCTACAGGGCCAATGCCCATAATTCGAGGTTCCACGCCTACGGTAGCAGAGGAGAGAATACGTGCTAAAGGTTTCAGTTTATATTGTTTAACAGCATCTTCCGAAGCGACTAAGATAGCCGCAGCACCATCATTCAAGCCAGAAGCATTACCCGCTGTCACGGAACCTCCTTGTTTTTTGAAAGCAGTGCGAAGCGTGGCCAATTTCTCTAAAGAAGTATGCGGTTTGATAAACTCATCTTCCTCAAAAATGATTGGATCAGCTCTACGCTGCGGAATACTCACAGGCGTAATTTCTTCGCTCAATCGACCACTTTTCAAGGCTTTTGCCGCTTTCATTTGAGAATTGTAAGCAAATTTATCTTGATCTTCACGGCTGATTTGATATTTTTCGGCCAGATTCTCGGCAGTTACCCCCATGCCGTCCGTACCATAAAGCTCCTTCATTTTGGGATTGACAAAACGCCATCCAAAGCTAGAATCGTGCATCTGCGCATCTCGTCCAAAGGCCTTGGATACCTTAGAAATCACCCAAGGACCTCTAGTCATATGCTCTACACCTCCAGCGATAAACACCTCTCCATCTCCTGTTTGAATAGCTCGATGGGCATGGATCACAGAAGACATCCCCGAAGCGCAAAGACGATTCACCGTTTCACCAGGAACCGACCAAGGAAGCCCCGCTAGCAAAGAGGCCATACGCGCAATATTCCGATTGTCTTCCCCTGCTTGATTGGCACAACCCAAAATCACATCATCCACAGCTTCAGGAGGTAACTCCGGATGCCGTTCCATCAATTTTCGAATAGGCAAAGCCGCCAAATCATCCGTGCGGATAGTGGAAAGCGTTCCCGTAAATTTGCCAATGGCTGTCCGTACACCGTCGATTATATAGGTTTTTTTCATGCTGTTACGTTTTATAGCGCAAAAATAAGGGAATAATTTTAGGCCAAACCCAAATAAGGATTATTTTCTTCTTGGCTTTTGGTTTTCGACGCTGCGCTTGATAGGATAACTTGACAAAGGACAAAGGACAAAGGACAAAGGACAAAGGACGCAACTTCGTTGCTTAA
>JAHDHB010000005.1 GCA_020631545.1 Saprospiraceae bacterium
AAAAATGAAGTCCATACACTCCCTTTTTATGTTGTAAAATGCCCTTAACTTCCCGTTTCTGCTCTAAGTCAATCCAATGCACACCCCCATGCATATCACCAATGACGAGTAAATTTGTGCTAGTAGAATAAGCAATAGAAAAAATATTCCCATCTACTTTAGCTACTACAGTAGCTTGCTCTAAATTGCTCATATCCCAACGAATAACCCAACCATCTCCAGCGCCAGAAAAAATAGTATTGGGGCGGTCTCCAGCACATAGAGCATAAATAGAAGCTTCGTGGCCAGTAAGTTGAGTGATTTTTTTGATGTCGATTTTATAGTTCAATACGATCTGATTTTATGCAAAAATACTGTTTGCCTGTCATCTTTAGTGAAAAAAACTCCTTTATTCTCAAACCTAATTTATCGTTTTTTGATTTGGAATCGTTACTTTTGATAAATATTACATTTAAGTAGTAAAACCATTTTCCAATTACTAAATACGAAGGCTACTCCATGCATATTCTACGATTCCTTCCTTTTTTCTTTGTTTGTTGGGTTCTTGTTGCCTGCAATTCCTCTGGAAATCAAGCAGACAGTGTTTCTGCGGCAGATACGAATGATTTTGATAATTTTTACAAAAAATTTCATCGAGATAGTGCCTTTCAAATGGAACATATCCTTTTCCCACTTCAAGGAATTCCAAGCATGGTAGATAGTGCCTTTTTAGCCTCTGGCAAAATGCATTACTGGAACGAAGGAGATTGGCTTTTGCACAATGAAATTGACTTTGAGAATAATACAGACTACAAAAGAGATTTAAAAGTCACGGATTTCCTTGTTGAAGAACGAATTTTTGATAAAAATAACTTCTTTATTTTGAGGCGATTCTATTTTATGGAGGGCAAGTGGATGTTGATATATTATTCCGATTTGAATCCTTCTGATCGTAAAAAAGAGGAAGGAGAAGAAACTGTTCCTGCTGAGGATAGCGGTTCGTAATTTGTAGGCATGTCAGGTTTTTAAAACCTTCATGTTTACAAATCATGGTGCAGATTCATAAGTAGTTAGCTAAGGAATTAAATAATTTCCAAAATTGCTCGAAATTATTTAAACTCTTATCGAAATATTCCTAACTTTATAGCTGATGATTAGATACTGACTATAAGATATTTTTTCGTTCGATTGTTGTCTAATGGTTTAGTCTATGTTTTTCTATTTAAAAATTGAACTATGAAGAAATTAATTGGATTACTCATTTTTGGATTGTTTTCTATTCAAGCGTTTGCCGTTGTAGGTTATTCGAATGGTTCTCCCTATGAAACAAAAGTAGAAAAAGGAGATAGTGAGTTAAGCGGTGTAGGCATGGAAGAATTCATGACCATGACACCTAAGAAGTACAAGGAAACGACAGGTAAGAAGATGGGATTTTTCGCGGCTATGAAGATGAAAATTGCCCAGAAAATTCTTAAAAAAACTACGAATAAGGTTAATAAGACCAGTTCGGAGGTCAAAGGTAAAAAAAGAGCTAGTGGGGGATTACCACAGATTGCTTATATTCTATTAGCTGTCTTTTTCCTAGGTTTTGTAGGTATCGGTATCAATACGGGGTGGAGTGGCTATGATTGGTTAATAGCTCTTCTACTTTATATCTTATTTTGGTTACCTGGCTTTATCTTTTCTATGATAAAAATGATGGAGTACTACTAGAAGAACCAAACTGTATCGTCTTACAGTCTAAAATATAAAAAGCTTTACTTGTTCTTTTTGCAAGTAAGGCTTTTTACTTTTAAGTAAGTTGTGTCTTAATAATATAGATGCTCCTTCAAATAGTGCGAAACATACTCCTTCACGCCTTCTTCCAAGCTATAGAATGGTTTACGATAGCCAATACCAATCAATTTCGACATATCTGCTTCCGTGAAGTACTGATAAGTCGCTCGAATATCAATTGGTGTATCAATGAACTCAATTTTAGGCTCCAAATCTAAGGCGTAGAAGGTATTTCGAGCCAAATCTAAAAAGGTTCTAGCTGTACCTGTACCTAAATTGTATAGGCCATTCGGAACTCCTTTGTTCTTGAATAAAAATGCACATACAGCAATTACATCTTTTACATACACGAAATCACGCTGTTGTTCTCCATTTGCAAACTCAGGGCGGTGAGAGCGAAAAAGGCGCATTTTTCCCGTTTCTTGTATTTGTTTGAAGGTATGGAAGATGACGGAAGCCATTCTCCCCTTGTGGTATTCATTAGGTCCATAGACATTAAAAAACTTCAAGCCAACCCAAGAAGGTGGTTGTTCTGCTTGTATTAAAGCCCATTTATCAAAATCGTTTTTAGAAAGCCCATAAGGATTTAGGGGCTTCACCTGAAAAGGAAGGTCGTGATTGTCCAAATAACCACATTCTCCGCTGCCATAGGTAGCAGCACTAGAAGCATAGACTAAGGGAATTTGATGCTGAGCGCATATCGCCCATATTCTCTTAGAGTAATTCAAATTGAGGCGATCAAAGATGGAGGTGTCTTGCTCCGTTGTATCTGTACGAGCGCCAAGATGAAAGACATACTCAATGTCTTCTGCATTTTGAGGAAACCATTTTTCGATAAATTCTACTCTATCAATCAGGTGTAAAAATGCTTTTCCTTGCAAATTCAGTCGTTTTTCCTTGCGTTTAAAATCATCTACAAGTACTAACCTCCTCAGTCCTAGTTCGTTCAAATAGTTAACTAAACAACTACCGATAAAACCACAAGCTCCCGTTATTACAAGCATCTCTTTTTATGTAAGATGTATGATGTATGAAATATGATATAAATTAAATTTGGAGTGAGATACATCCAAATGCATCGTAAACCTTATCTCATACATCCTATTTTGTTAATATTCCTTCTTAGCATTCCCATATTTTCCTTGCCAATCCATGGCACCACCAAGGAGATTACGCACATTTTGGAAACCCGCTTTAAGCATTAGTTGCTTAGCATTAGCGGAGCGAGCGCCTGAACGACAGTGTACTACAATTTCTTGCTCACGATAATCTGCTAGTTCATCTAGCTTTAAAGGTAAGATACCCAGAGGGATATTCAAGGCATTCATATTGTATTCGTCATACTCAAAAGTCTCGCGAACATCTAAGAAGAAAAAATCCACTTTGTTGTCGATTTTAACCTTTAACTCTTCAGCAGTAATATCTTTCATAATCAGTTGTGTTAAAATTTTGGCAAAAATAAGGAAAAACTACCACTCGTCACAATTATCGGGTTTCTTAGCTGAAATCCAAATATCGATCTGTTCACCGATTTGAACATCTTCTCCTGCTGGTGGACTTTGCTTGGTGATAAAAGCCGCTGAAGTATTTTCTAAATCTTCATCATTTATCACTGCCCCTACACTTAAATCTGAATTTCGTATAGTAAAAACGGCTTCATCGTAAGTCTGGCAAATTAATTTTGGTGCTACAACGTCAGAGCCTGCTCCTTGTGCTACGACCAAACTAATTTCAGCCCCTTTTGGCAGTTTTATGGGGTTCTTTTTATCTTTAGGTTTGTGCAAAACATCCCCATTATAACGAACTTTTAGCACAGTATTTACGGCAGGATCGGATTTATACTCTACTTTGGAATTTAGGTTTATTCCTCTAGCTTTCAAGACTTTTTTTACAAAATCAAAATCTTTCCCCCAAATATCAGGCATATTTACAAGAGGAGGAGTACTTGCATTAACCGTCAAATAAACTTTACGGTTGCCTTTTACTTTAGATTTTGGTGTAGGATCTTGATCTAAAACTGTTAAAGGCTTTTTTTCAGGATCATAAAGGGAATCTAATACTTCATACCTTAAGCCATATTTGTTCATCTCTTTTTCGACCAAATCAATTGTTTGTCCTTTGAAATCAGGGAGTTCAATTGAAGACCCATGCCTAGTGTAAGTCTTTAGCAATAAACCTGTTAAAAAAGACAGGGTGACCACTAAAGCAATGGCCATGGCCAAGTTTTTGAGGAAAATCTTGCTGGTTAAGAAATAAAAAGATTCCTTAGGAGCTTTTTTTAATATGGGAACAAGGTTATCAATTACCTTTTTTTTCATGGAAAGCGAATTCTAATATTTTATCAATAAAACCGTAGGGTTTATAATTGTTAATAGCTGATTGGTGGAAAATGCAAGTAGCGGGTGTCATTCCTGGTAGGGAATTGACCTCAATAATGATGGTTTCCGCTCTATTATTTTCAAAAATACGAACAAAAGCATCAATTCGGGCATAACCTTCCACCTTCAACAGTTTGGCAGCCCTTTCTAAATCTTGCTTTACCTGCGTTGCAATATAAGCATAATCCTTATTATTCTTAGCGAAGCGGGCAGGTGTAATATTTTGGCCTTCTCCTGCCAAAAACTTTTCTTCAAGAGAGAGAATTTCCCCATTCGCCAAAGCCTCAGAGGGTTCGAATATCTCATATTGTAATTCGGCGCCTTGATGGTGCGTCAAAAGTCCTCCAGTTATTTCTAGAAATTTTTTCGCTCCATTTCCTTGGATCAAGGCTTCTATCAAAACCGTGTTTTTCCTAGGAAATTCTTCCTTAGGCATCAAGTTTAGTATAGCCGTATCTTCTTTACTTACGAATTCTTCTTCGCGAAACATGGCGTGAAAAAAGGATTCTAACTGCGTTTCATTTTTAAGCAATTTTACCGCTGAGCTACAACCATCATCCACTGGTTTTGCAATCAAAGGAAATTGGAATTCTGCTAGTACTTTTTTAAGGACGGTGTCCTTATCTTTCAAAAACTCTTCCTTGCGAACTAATCGTTGGTCAGTAACCGTAAAACCATGTTTTTTAAGTAATTGTAACGTGGCGTATTTATCTATTGTAATGTTAGACGAGAACGGAGGCGAGCCATTGTAAGGAAAGTCAATAGCATCGAAGGCTTTTTGTAATGTTCCATCTTCGCCAGGGCGACCATGCAGGGCAATAAATGCTCCATCCGCTACGGTCTTCAATTCCTCTAATTCCAATTGTTTAGGAGCAAAAATGACGGAATCAAAACCATATTTAGTTGTTAAATCAGCACATTCCTCCTTGATTTCTTCTAGTACGGGATGCTTGGCGTAACTGTATATCTTGTCGCGAATATCATCCGCATTATCCTTGAGTAATAGATTGATAGGAATTTGATAAAACTCAAATGCTTCTGCATTTCCTGTTAGAAAGACTGGAATAGGTTCGTATTTATTAGAACTCGCGAGTTTTTCATAAATATTTCGTCCACTTTCCACAGAGATGTGTCGTTCTGTAGAATATCCTCCTAGAATTACAGCTATTCGCTTCTTGTTCTTCTTTGCTTTTTTCAAGGAAGCAATGCGAGCGTCCAGCTCCTCCATTACTTGCTGTAAATGCGTCTTTTCGAAAGCTTCCTCAATGCGCTCTTGAATCGAGGCACGAATAATATAGGTCAAAAACTGTGAAGGATTTAACCCAATTTCGGCTGCTTGATGAAAGAAGAAAGAAGAAGGCAACATCCCCGAAGTAGTATTCGGGTCGTTTAAGAAAATGGTATTATCCTTAGTAATAAAACCATCAATACGAGCATAGGTGTTGAATTCTAGGAAGTTGAATAAGCGTTTGCACTCACTTCGAATTTCATTGATTTGCTCATTCGGCAAACGAATAGGTGTTTCTTTCCTAGATAGTCCAGCCAAGTACTTAGAACGATAATCAAATACTTCCTTGCCTTTGATTATCTCGGTTGGAGGCAAGGCCACGGCATCTCCATTTTCTTTTTTTATGACAATACAGGAGAACTCTTGCCCATGAATAAATTCTTCGGCAATAACTTGTTGCTCAGTATGATGTCCTTCTAATAACAAGGGACGTGTAGTATCGCCAAACCATTTATTTAAGAAATCAAGTAGAACTTCTGGATGGTAAATGGTCTTACCTTCCACATCTAGTGGAAATCCAATTCCTTCTCGAATATCACCGATAGACTTGATTGTTTGTATTTTATCGTCTTCAGTTTTGCTTGTCCATTCTTCATGCGTTATTTTTTGAATGAAAAAAGCATGATTGATGGTCGTTGTCAATTGTTCAGCACTATATTCCTCTTCATTGACAATAGATACACCAATTGAAGACCCTTGATTTGCTGGTCTTACGACAATAGGTAAACCAATGAAATCATGAATGATATTGGGCAACATGACACGGTATTCCTTGTTTTGCACCCATCGTTGTCGATCAATAACGAAAACTTTTGGGCAAGGGAAATCACCTGCTTCCATGATTTTTTTCTGGAAAGCTTTATCCATACCAATACTAGAAGCGCGGATGCCGCTACCTGTAAATGGAATGCGCAAACTATCCATAAGACCTTGGATTTGACCATCTTCTCCAAAAGCTCCATGCAAAGCCAAAAAAGCAAAATCAATCAATTTAGGCAATTCGTCGATTTCTACTTTACGTCCTACTTTTTGAATGATTTTGTGAAAAGTTTCGTCGTCTAAATCTCGCAAACTCTCAATATAGGTCTGAAAGTTATTGGGAGAAGGAGGTAGAAACTCTACAGGGGGATAAAAATCACGGATAGTACCCTTATAGATGTATTTCCAATCCAATAAAATGAAGTTACGATGGCTATCGATAAAAAGAGGAACGGCCTCGAATAAGGTTTTATCGAGGTTATCATAAACCGTTCTGCCGCCTGCAAAGGAGATTTCCCGTTCACGGGAAGGGCCTCCAAATAGAATTCCGATTTTCATTAGCGCAAAAATAGCAAATATTTGGGGAGAAGGGAAATATTAATAGAGGATGGAGAATGTAGGACGTCGATTTTTTCTGTTTTTAAAAATTTGATGAGATGTGATTTGTTGAATGATGTGTTCCTTTAGTGCAATCGCTATGTTTTTTTCTGTAAGCCCTAAGGCAGTAAAGCTGCTACGATGTAGTCCACGATAGTTATCGGGAGTAGAGGGTATAGAGTAGACAGACTTGATTTTTCTTCGAAAAATCGACATTCTAATATCGGTCAATTCCTCTACTTTCTACATTGGGGGTACATAAAAAAAGCTCAAGGAATTTCTTGAGCTTATATAAATTTTAGAACAAAGCAAAAAACTCAATTCTCCATATAAAATTAAAGATGCATAGCGTTTTTCTTGAAGAGTAATTGTTCTTCGGTTTCTCTACGATCAGGATCATCAACGCAACAATCTACAGGACAAACGGCAGCGCATTGAGGTTCTTCATGAAAACCAACACATTCCGTACATTTGTCTGGGACAATATAATAGTAGTCATCTGAAACTGGTTCGTTTTCCTTGTTTACATTAGCCTTGGAGCCATCGAGTAAATCGATAGTACCTTTTACTTCATTGCCATCGCTAAATTTCCATTCTAAACCACCTTCGTAAATTGCGGTGTTTGGACATTCTGGTTCACAAGCACCACAATTGATGCATTCGTCGGTTATAATAATTGCCATTATCTTAATTTGGTATAATTGTACAAGTAATTAACCCTTGTACGATTAAAAAAGTTCAGCAAATTTAAGGAATTGCTAGGAAAAAGATGCTTTTTTCTTGGAATGAATGAATTTTGAAATAGAAATGGTATTTTTGCGGCAAATATAGACCACATGAAATTGAAGGATCGTATTGAGTTATTGAGTGTTCTAGGCAAAAAACTCTCAAAATCGGATGAACAGCTAGATACTGTAGTGCGTAAAGCTTATCATCACAATCGTTGGTTCGTTGAAGATAATGTACGAGCGTCCATCCGAGCCATTTGCCAAGAATTTTTAGATAAGGATAAGTTAACAGCTTGGACTAGTCAATATGACTTTGATTCTGAGAGGAATGCAAAGACGGTTGGACTTGTGATGGCAGGTAATATTCCATTGGTGGGGTTTCACGATTGGCTATGTACGTTTATTGCAGGCCATAAATCAATGATAAAACTCTCTGAAAAGGATAAAATTCTCTTACCCTATATCTTAGATTTTCTTGCTGATATAGCTCCCGAAACTAAGGAACAGAACATAGTTGTTGACTTTCTAAAGGATTTTGATGCGGTAATCGCTACCGGAAGTAATAATTCTTCTAGGTATTTTGAAACGTATTTTGGAAAATACCCCAATATTATTCGAAAGAATAGAACTTCGGTTGCGGTGCTGAATGGAAAAGAAAGTGAGGAGGAGCTCATGAACTTGGGGCAAGATATCTTTAAGTATTTTGGTTTAGGATGTCGGAATGTATCTAAGATCTATGTGCCTAAGGGGTTTGATTTTGAGCGACTTCTAGAGGTTTTGCACGAGTATAGAGAAATCGTTTTACACCATAAGTATAAGAATAATTTTGACTATAATTTTTCAATGCTTATTTTGAATAAAATCAAGCATTTCTCAAATGGATGCTTATTGATTCATGAAAATGAATCTTTTCATTCAAGGATTGCCGATTTACATTACTCCGTTTATAAAGATATTACTAACTTAGCAGCACATTTGAACGAAAATGCTGAGCAATTGCAATGTGTGGTGACTGGAATGGAATTGCCTTTACTTGAAACTGTTAAGTTTGGCGAGACGCAAACACCGACTTTATCGGATTATGCAGATGGTGTCAATACTTTGCAATTTATGGAACTACTAAGACAGAATTAACGTTGAAATAGATCGTTTAATGTTAATTTTTTCCTTCATTTATACAAAACTTTAAATGCAGTCTTACTGCGATTTTACGGATAAAACTAGGTTTATGAAATCATCAAATTTTTTGAGTGTCCTTCTTGTAATGATCATGTTTACTTGTACGGGATGTATTGACTTTGTTGAAGAACTATTTTTGAATAAGGATGGTTCTGGTAAGTACATTTTTTCTTATGATATGAGTAAGATGATGGATAAAGATGGCATGGCTGCTATGTTTAAGAATATGGCGAATGAAGGTAAAGAAGAGGAAGCCGAAGAGGGGGAAGATACGGGAGAAGAGGTTAATGCAGAACCTGTTGTGATGGATTCTGTTGTTTACTTTAAAGATGTGCCCGGTATGAAGGAAAAATTTGCCGATAATCCTGGTTTTTTGGACAAGGTGACGATGCACATTAATATGGATGAGCTGAATAAAAAATTCTTGATGTCCTTCAAGTTTGATTTTGATAATGTCTCTGAAATTGATTATTTCTATAATAATGTAGATAAATTGATGGATGATGATGGTTCTGGAGAACCTAATCCAATGGATGGTATGTTCCCTGAATCTGCAAAGGTAAAAGGTCTTTTTTCATTGAAAGGAAAAACTTTTACTCGCAAGCAGGTTCCTTTGTTTGTGAAACAAGAAAAATCTGAGGAGGACGAGTCCAATGCGGAAATGATGCGTATGATGTTTGCTTCCGGAAGTTATAAAATGATTTATCACTTGCCGGGCAATGTGAAGAAGGCATCGAATAAAGAAGCTGAAATTGGAGATGATGGAAAGACCGTTATTATGAAGATTCCTATTTTGGATTATCTAGAAGAAAAGGTTCCTATGGGAAACAAGATGAAGTGGAAATAACTTCTTATTTTTTATAAAAAAGGGATGAAATATGCATTATTGTATTTCATCCCTTTTTTCTTTAAAGCTTATAGAACTTATAGGTGGTTCCTTGTGCGTTTATATAATAAACACCTGAGGAAAGATGTTTTAAATTTAATTCTAGGAAATTAGCCCCAGGCTCTAGTGCTAGAATACTGTTGAATACTGATTTTCCTAATGCATTCCTGATTTGGATGGGAGTTTGAGCATAATCCCAACTATGAATTGCTACCGAAGCTGTTTCCTTGGTAGGATTTGGATAGACTAAGATCGGTTCTTGTAGTTTGCCTTCTAGGAATCGTATTTGACTATAGGTCGTTTTTCCATCAAAATCTATTTGTTTTAGTCTATAATATGCTGGTTTGATAGACGCGTGCTCATCGATAAAAGCATAATTCTGTTTTTCGAAAGTCGTTCCTGCTCCTTGGACTTGGCCAATATTAAAGAAGGAAAATCCATCTTCTGCTCTTTGTATGGAAAAATGACGATTGTTGGTCTCTGATGCAGTTTCCCAAGTTAGTGCTACTTGATGATTTATTCTTTCAACCTTGAAATTGGTCAATTCAATAGGTAAAGGACTAGCTGAGTTGCAATCTATCCCTGAATTTTCAGTAAATACTAGACTGAAATCTAGAAATTCCCCTACATCAAAAGCTTGATTGTCATTGACATTAATCCGCCATGTCCCACAAGCTGAGCCTGAGAAAGAGGCTAGGGAATTGCCATCATTAGGGGTGAAAGTTCCAGTATTATTCGCTGTCGCACTGAGGGTTAAAGCTTGACTATCAAAAGGAATTGCGCCAGTCGTTATAAAATTTATTTGAAATGTATCCGCACATTCAAACTGGTTTAGTAGTCCACACATATAATGAGTATCGCCATGATAACCTTCTAGGCCTACAAGCCGAATGGTTTGCCCACTTGGAGATGTAAGTGAAATAGTTAAATCGCCTAGGTATTCATGCGTGAAATTTAGATTAACACCAAGGAGAGGATTTGTGCTTAGATCACAATCGCCCACGCCAGAATCATCCACATTCATGTAAAAATCTTGATTAGTATTGTCAGGAAGTGATTGGGGGCAATTGGTACAAATGCATTGCGCTAGACTATAATTCCAAGGAATAAGGAATAGTACAAGTATTTGAAATCCTTTGTTAAAAATGTAAGGTTTGTTTTTCATGCTTTGGTAATTATGGTTCAAAAGGGAAGCTTTATTTGGGTGTAAAGCTGGAGGTAGTTAAAGCTAGGGAGTGTTCGATTTTCCCTTAAATTGACAGATAGGCTTTGGATGGATAGGGTAGCTTGAATGGGAACAATCCCCAGATTTTCTAGTAGAAAACCAAGTAGATTTGAGTTGGCTATCCGATTGAAGTATAATTACGGCAGTGTAATAAGCTATTTACTATGGAATAAAGGTAAACAAAAAATCTTATTTTGTAATAATTTTAAAATTTATTTTGTGGCGCGAAATTATACATCGATTAAGTGCTAATGTTTGTCTTGCGAAGTTTTCATATAAATGATACGAATTGTTTCATATTCTCCTAGGAAGGGCTTAAATTTGTTGAACTTTTAACCAATTTTTATCCTAAAATAAATGCTTAGAAACGAAACTAGTGTACGGGTTCGATATGCTGAAACAGATCAAATGGGTTATGCTTATCATGGTAATTACGTTCAATATTTTGAGATAGGAAGGACTGAGATTTTACGAGAATTGGGGTTTCCTTATGCTCGGATGGAAAAAGATGGCGTACTTTGTCCTGTAATGTCGATGCAATTCCGCTTTGTACGACCAGCTATGTACGATGAATTGATTAAGATTTGTACTGAAATTCGGAAAATGCCTGATGATAAGGTGGTCTTTCATCATGAGTTATATAATGAAAAAGGAAAACTTCTATGTGGTGGTTCGGTAAAATTAGCTTTTGTTTCTAGTGATACACGTAGGCGATGTCAAGTTCCTGAAGTTTTGGGTGCTGAAATGCGAAAGTCATTTGAGTAGGGTTGGGACAAGTAGCGTTTTATTAAGGCATGAGCATATCCTGGAGAATGAAATAGCATTCCTCAATGAAGATATCTTCCTGAATATCTTTCATGATAGTTTTGTTCGTTTTCGCTAGGATTGGATCCGAAGGTATCAGTTTTTGCACATAAGCATTATTCTTTACAATGTACTCTTCGGAAGGATTCAAGAGTATTTTTTGCTCTACTTGTTCTTTATTTTTTTCTTGTTGCTTCATCTCCCAATAGCCTTCAAAATCTAGGGGAACCTTGACTTTATTGACATTCTCTGTACTTAAGGAATCTAACTTTTGTGTAATGTATTTGAATTCCTCCTTCATAAGGATTCTGTCTTTACTCTTTTTTATTAAGCGTTCTTTATCGAATTGAGGTTCGGGGTTATAGTAAAATGTTTTATACAAGGTATCTCTTTTAAGGGCGTAGTTTAAGGAGGACTCTCTTTCGTAGTAAGATTCCCACAAATCGGGTAGTATTATATCAGGCTGTAAACCATCTCCTTGGAAAGAACCTCCATTTATTTTGTAGATTTTTTCCATAGTGACTTTCAGGAAGCCATTTTCAGAGGTTTTTTCCTTGAATAAAGCCATATTGTGTAGGATATTAGTATCTAAAGGAACTATGATTTGACTACTAGATTTTCCGTGGGTAGGACTTCCCACAATAATAGCGCGGTTATAACATTGAAGAGTAGAGGCAAAAATCTCAGAAGCAGAAGCCGAAAACCCATTAACAAGAACGGTGATCGGTTTATCAAAAGCCTTACCTTTATTTTTATCTTTCCATACTTCAGGAATCCCACCATTATATTTCCAAATGCTTAAAGGCCCTTCATTAATGAAGATTCCTGCAAAGTCCATCGCTTCTTCGACTGAACCTCCTCCATTATTACGTAAATCGAGGATTAATCCTTCAACTTTTTCCTTGTTAAGTCTGGCAATTTCTCTAGCTACATCATCAGCTAGCCCTTTGGAATTGCTGTTTTTTCCTCCAAAGTAAAATGACGGGATAGCCATATAGGCAATTTTGTTCTTTCCATTCAAAAGGAAACTCTTTAAGGTATTAAATTCTATTTTGGATTTGGATTTTTTTAGTTCAATAGTAATGTGCTTACCTGAAGTGTTTTTTACCGTGATTTTCATTTTCTTGATGGAAGAAGCTTCGATTTTGCTGTTCAGTTGGAAGGCATCTGTACAATTCAAATCGGGCTGAATAGAATCGTCTAAAATTACTCTTTTCACTAAATCTCCTTCTGCTAAAGCATTAGATTTCCAGGCTGCACCCCCTGGCGTTAAGGAGGCAATTTCTATTTCTTCTTCTTGGTTTTGAACGAAAGATAGCCCAAAGGATTCTCCTTCTTGAGAAAGTGAAGAGATAAACCAATCGTTGTCATCTTGGGTGAAATAACTAGAGTTTGGGTCGTAACTTAATGCGATTGATTCCATAAAAATGGAGTGCATTATTTGTGGTAAACCCTCTTTGGGATTTGCTTTTTTTTCTAAGGAACAGTTGATTCTTGTTCGTATTTTATCTTTTGCATCAGGAATTTTTTTATAAAACTCGGCATACTTAATCGTATTGGCAGTACTATCATCTAAATCTGAATAGATCTGCCGAATGATGCTGTGTTTTAAATATTTTCTCCATTTTTCGTAATGTGTTTCTTTTGAATTTTGTTTTGTTTTTGTTTTTTTGGAATAGTTTATGAATAATGTTTCTTTCCTTTGAAAATCAAAATTTTGATTTAAAATAGAATTAACTAAAGAATCGGCTTGCGAAATTCGTTCCTTGAAAAGTAGAGCCATTTTACTAGTAAATGTACATGATTTGTTGCTGATTTCTTCATCAAGTTTAAATTGGAAACTGGAAAGTTCTTCTAAATCTTGTGGGAGAAGATAAAAGCCCCAAGGATCAGAAATTTCTAAAAAATTATGATAGGTACGTCTAGAAAGCTCATTATTTAAGGGCAATGGATGGTAATGAAATGCATTCATCAAATGCCATAAAGCAGCAGCTTGTTCACATTTGTGCATGTTTTTTTGCCCGTAGAGAGGAGACGATAAAAACAAGAAGAGTATGTAAATATAGATATTGTTCTTCGGAATCAATGAATTTATATTTATTGTGTAGAAAAAATGAGGATAAATGGTGTTGTTTCTAAGTTTTGGGCAATTTAAGTTTGTTATTTATTCGATATTTTGCATTGCTCACCTATTACTTTTCCTCTTTACTAAAATACTTCACCTTGCTTAAACTATTTCAATTACCTAGGAACAGAACCTTTAGTAAAGTTAAGATATTAGAGGATAAGTAGCATAAAATAAAGTCATAAAAACACAAAAGTCGATGGAAAGACAATTACCTCCATCGACTTTTGTGTTTTTATGAGAATTCTTTATTCGTAAATTTCGTAAATTCTATTATTGAAGACAAAGCGTACATTTCGTCCTAGAGCTAGGTAATTCGCTGTTTCTGGATTCTCTAGAAGTAGTTTGAAATATTTGCTGGAATTAAACTGAATTCTAGTCGTCTCAATATTTTGATTTTCTTGTACTTGGGCATCTGTCCAGTGGTTATTGTTTTGGTAGAATGCACGACCGTTAATGTTTCGAATATCAGCTGCTAGTTTTCCGAGTTCACTTATGCCCTCTTCCTCTGTTGTTTCGATTGAAGAATTGATACTAGTACTCGAAAGACTTTCTGTTTGGTTCATTTCCTGAATTTTTGTACTTGCAATAACACTGCGCTTACCTTCTTTTGATTTAGCCATCATATCATAAGATTCTGCGGCTTCTTCTTCAATGTGAGTATTGATAATTCGAGGGCGTAAAAGTTGATCTTGCTCTCGAATGGTATTGTTAGAGATGTTAATACGCTCATCTTCCAAAATGAGGTAGCTTGTATATGGTGTTATGATTCCGTGTTGTTTAGCCAGTCGAACAACCTCATTGACAAGTTCTTTATTCTCACCATGTAAACGGATTTGATCAAGTAAATAACCTACTGCTCTTGAAGCCCATAGCTGAGAAATGAACTGATGCTTATTCTCTGATCTATTGAAATTAACAGGGTATTTGAATGTTTCTAGATTACCATTGACATTTCCTTCTAAAGTAATGGTTGTCTGTCCATTTCCTTTATACCGACCAAAAAGAGAAATAGTAGAGCCTTTGAAAAAATCAGGTACTTGTTTAGGGTACATATCTGAAATGGTAATGCTACGGTCAAAATGAATTTTTACATCTGTAAGAATTGGAGAAGAGACATTCGTGTAAAAGTTTGAAACTTTCACTTCAATATCTTCATTAGGAAGTACATACGTGCGATAGCCTTTAGTCGTTTCTGTTAATTTATCCAATAAATGAGTATTCAATTCTGTACCAATGCCAAAGGTAAAAATCTTTGTGTTTTCAGCATTGTGCTGCTTGATTTTTTGTATTAGTTGCTCTTCCCTTGTTTCTCCGATAGTAGGTTTACCATCTGTCATAAAAATGATGGAATTGGGTCTATTATCTCTTTTAGAATGAGCGAGTGCAAGTTCTAGGGCTTCGTCAATATTTGTACCTCCAATAGCTTTAAAACCATTGATATAGTCCTTAGCTTTCTTTATATTTGGTTCAGTTGCAGGTTGAGGAGAATCAAATAAAGAAGTAGCCTCGGTAGAAAATCTAACAATGTTAAAACAGTCGTTTATATTAAGATTATGGATGCAAAAGAGCAAGGCATTTTTGGCTTGATCCAATTTCTCTCCAGCCATACTCCCAGAGGCATCAAGTACAAAAGTCAAGTCTTTGTTAATGATTTCCTGAAACTTATCTAACCCAGAGTTAATATTCATCATGAAGTATCCGTCTTCTTTAGAAGGTTGATAATTGAGAACAGAAACACCAATTTTGGATTTCTTCGTATTGTAATAAAGTTTTAAATCGTTATCTGTATTCATATTTTTACCTTCGAAACCAATAGTTGCTTGTTTGTCACCTTTTCGGATGATTTCTACTTCATGAGTAGGACAATATATGTTCTTAATTTTGTTCTGTGTTTGAATGTTGACTTTTAAACTGAACTTCTTTAGAAAATTATAGTCTTGACTTGCAGGACTTTTTAAAGGGAAAGAATATTCAATAGTTTCATTGTCAATTGGTAGATTATAGGTGTAAGTTAGTTTTATTCTTTGTTCTTTTTTAGGTTGAATTGGAAATATTTTTACACGAAACAGACCATGTTCATAATATTCTAATAGTGCAGGATCGTTGAAACGATTAACAATATCTTGATAGATTTTTCGAGCTTTTACTGCATCTAGTATTTCTCCTTGAGTTTCTTGCCCATTAATATGCATACTAAAGTAGTCAATACTAGCTCCTTTTGGAATAGGAAACACATAGTATCCTTGAAGTTGATGATTAGTTGGATTGAAAAATACTTGATTCAATTGTGTTGTGGCTGAGTTTTCAGTAATCGAAACCTCTACTTGGTTGGAAATTAATTCCAAAGCAAATAGTTCAGTACTAGGGCGTGGAGTTGGTCGAGGTCTAACAATTGGTACGGGATCCGGTATGATCCAACCTCCGCCGTATGTAGGCTGAATCATAGCACATTCTAACTTTGTAAGTCCTGAATCATCAATCCAATTATTAAGAAGCTCAGAATGGATTTCAAAAATAGAAGCGTGTTTATACTGTGAATTAATTTCTTCGACAGCTTTTTGTCCCACAGTTTTTTGTACCAAATACCCAACTGCACAAACGTTGTAGTCTTTATCAAGAAATACGGGTTTTCGTTCGTTAGGATATTCATAATTTCTTGGGAAAATGCCATTATTCCAATAATTATTAAGAAGACTAATCATTTTACTTCTTTGATCTAGTTTTTTTTGAGGGAGATGACTAACATCGGTTCTACACAGATGATTTTCTACATATTCTAAATGAGTTTGTATTCTGAGGCTTTCATTTTCTTGTATAGTTGGTTGACAAAAAAAATTGATTGAAAAACTTAAATCGCCTATTACGTTATTTATAGGAGAGATACCGAATAAATTCGGTAAAGAGAAGAAGAAACAAATTTGCACAAGGCATTTTAGTCTATTTTGATTTTTCATGCTGCTCGTATTTTGTTTTAAGAAGAGTTAAAATATGGATTATTCCACTTGGATTCTTAAAATTAGTACAATGTTTAAGATGCAGCGTAGGTATTAAAATGGTGTGTGGTAGTTCAAAAGAACGAAAGAAATAAATCTTTTATTAGAATTATTGGATAAATGCTATGATAATTGCATAATTATGCTTTACTTGCGTTCTAATTGTTTAAATTCTAATTTAGAATAAGATGAACTGGCAAACTAAATATCCTTTTTTTACCGCAATATTTACTTTATTTCTTTTTTCTACTGTCAATGCTCAATGTGTGCTGACGCTGGATACTATACCTTCATTTAGAAAAGGACTATATTATGAAAAAAGGGTAAAAACAGATAGTGCCTTGTTTTATTTCGAACAGGCTTTGAAGGACTACAACCGTATAGATGATACTACAGGGTATTTGTTGTCGTTGTTGAAAGCATCTAATTGCTACTTGTTTATGTTTAATTTGAAAGAGGTTAAAGAGCGTGTTGACTCTTTCAAATCAAATCTTGACTTATTGAATGATGGGGTGCTTCTTTCGTTAGTGCATTATAGTTTTGGTAAATATTATCGATATAGTAATAATCTAGATTCGGCATATTATTATAATAATAAAAGCATCGAACTCAGGAAAAAGCATAATTGCTCTGACATAATTTTAGCAAGAAATCATTATTTATTAGGTGATATAGAGAATAAAAGAGGGAATCATAAAGAAGCTATTCGATTAATTAACTTATCGATCGATGCTATCTTAACCGAAGATAGGGTTGATTCCTTATTTCTTGCTGAATGTTATAGTGATTTAGCTAAGTATACCTTTTCTGCTGCAATTGATATCGGTGGATGTATTGAGAATGGTCTAAAAGCTTTAGAAATAATGCAGGAACAACTAGGCTCTGAGGATCCTGCGCTTTCTTATTTTTATCAAAATTTAGGCTTGTACTATAAAGTAAAAGGTGATATGGATAAAGCTGAAGGTTTATACGATAAGGCCAAAGAGTTGTACCTTCAATCAAAAAATTTAAAACATCCTAACTTAGCTGCTTTATATAACTCTATCGGAAACATTAATTTTGATAAAAAAGACTTTGAAGTTGCCAAAATGAATTTTGAGTCGTGTGCTCGTATTTATGATGATGTTTATGGTCCTATGAGTTCTCATCATGCAGTTCCTTTTACTAATCTTGCTGAAACTGCAACTTATTTTCGAGAGTTTGACGTTGCTGAAAAATATCTTGCAGATGCGTTGAATATTACGAAAATGAGCAAAGCAACTACTCTTGAAGCTAATGTATATTCTTCCTATGGCTTTTTGGCTCTAAAAAAAGAAACTTATGTAGATGCCTGTAAGAAATTCAATAAGGGATTAGAGTTATTAAAACAAGATGGGGAAACAAGAACGATTGATGCAGCCCAAAATTTTATAGGACTAGGAATGGCATTAATTGAATTGGATGAACAGACTAAGGCTAGAAAACATTTGTTTAAAGCTTTGAGAATTCTTGACGATAATGGAGTAGAAAAAGGTAAGGAAAAAATTGAGATTAATAAATATTTGGGAATGTCTTATTACCGTTCTAAGGATTTTAAGAATGGACTTAAATACATTAATAACGCAATTAATTTTTCGTTAAGTGAAAATACTGAAATTGAGGGAGACCAATTACCCAATACCAAAGAAGGAACGATATACTATTCCCTTTTTGATATGTTATTGACTAAAGGGGAGTATTATTTAGCATTGTATAAACATTTACAGAGAGTTAAGGACCTTAAACTAGCATTAGAGCATTTTTCATTAGCTCAAAAGATGGTTGTTAAGATTAGAACTAAATACAGATCTGAAGAGTCTAAATTTAATTTAGCTGAAAGAGCTCACGAAGGATATAAACTGGCTGTTCCTACTGCATATGAATTGTATGAAATTACTTGTGACGAACGTTATCTTCATGAAGCTTTTAAGTTTTCAGAATCTGATAAAGCTGGAGTCCTAATGGAAGCTTTAGTGGATGTCGATGCTAAACAATTTGCAGGTGTGCCTGATAGCTTGGTTAACAAAGAGCGAGAAATTAAAATCAGTCTTTCTTATTTTAGAGAAACCTTACATTATGAATTAGAAAAAAATAAAAATTCTCAAAATCAGGAAAAGATTAGAATTCTAGAAGATAGTATTTACCATTATTCAAATGAATTTGATGAAATGGTGGTCACTATGGAGAAAGAGTTTCCAAAATATTATCAATTAAAGCTAGAAGAACCTTTGGTTCCTATTCAGAAAATTCAAAATTCTTTAGCTGAAGGACAGTGCATGTTGGAGTATTTTATGGCTGATGAAGAACTCTATGTTTTTGTTATTGGTAAAACGGATTTCCACCTTAAGCAGATACCATACATTATAGATATACCAAAATCGATTAAGGAGGTTCGAGCTAATATTATGAAGCGCATAAATGCTGATTTTCTCATAAATAGTCATGATTTATATAATCAATTAGTAGAACCTGTTCTTGGAGATATAGAAGGAAGAAAATTAATGATTGTCCCTGATCGTGAAATTAATTTGCTGCCCTTTGGCCTATTGGTTGAAAGTATCAATAATGAATTACTTACCACTGAAAATTTCTACAATGTTGAGTTTTTAATAGAACGTTTTCCTATTTGTTATAATTATTCTGGTGCATTATATTCGAAAAGTAAAGAACATCGGGAGAAGAAAGTTGGTTACTCAATTTTAGGTGTAGCTCCAGATTTTGGAGAAGAGAATTTGGATTATCTTAGAAGTGGAAACCCTTCAAGGACTACAGATTACTCTAAGCTTAGGCCACTACCTTGGGCTAAAAAAGAAGTTGAAAATATTGGTGATCGATTTACTGGAACTAACTTGATAGGTGAAGAGGCTACTGAAGTTAATTTTAAGGAACAGGCAGGAGATTATAGCGTTCTACACTGTGCAACTCATGCAATTTCTACCGACAACCACTCACTATATTCTGGATTGGTGTTTCAAGCAGATTCAACCATTGAAGACGATGGTTTTTTGCATACGCATGAACTATACAACTTGGATTTGAATGCAGATTTGGCTGTCTTAAGTGCTTGTAATACAGGTTTAGGGAAAGTGCAAAGGGGCGAGGGGACTATGAGTATGGCTAGAGGGTTCTCTTATTCTGGTTGTCCTAATATTCTTGTGGGAAAATGGAGTTTAGCAGATAAAGCAACTTCAAGACTGATGGGGTTTTTCTATCAGTATCTTGGGGAAGGCCTTCCTAAAGATGAAGCCTTGCAAAAAGCAAAAATTGCTTATGTTAATACTGTTCACCATAATCTAATCAAGCCCATATACTGGGGAGGAATGACAATTATCGGAAATGAAGAGGCTATTGACTTGAAAAAATCGTACAATAAATGGTTGCTTAGTTGTAGCCTTTTATTGGCCTGTTTAGGTGGTGGGATAATTGCTTGGAAAAAAATCATAAAAAGGGATATTTGAGAACTTTATCTGATTAAGGTTGCATATCCCCTAAATTCTTGCATTTGATCGCGAGCGCCTTTAATTTTGACAAGATAAACATAGACACCATTCTTGCTCATCTGTCCTGAATTGTTTTTCTGTCCATTCCATGCTACATTCGGATCTTTTGAATGAAATACCATTTCCCCCCATCGATTCCATATCGTCATTTCAAAACTTTCTATACCATAAAATATTCCATTTCCCCTAAAACCATCGTTGACATCGTCAAAATTTGGGGTGAAGGCATTTGGTAAAAAATAGGTAAATCGTGGCTCTACATCTACAACCTTTGTAATTGAATCTGCGCAACCACTTAAATGTGTAACTAATAATTGCACTTCATGTCGACCTGTATCGGCAAAAACATAAGTTGGATTACTTTGTGTTGAATTATCTCCAGTGTCAAAGTCCCATAGCCATGAAGATGCATTACTTGATAAATCTGTGAAGGAGACTTCAGGTGCAAAATTTGTAGGCGCTTCTGGACTGAATGAAAAATCTGCTGTTGGGACGTCGTAAACGGTTACTAAATTTGGAAAGGACTGTTGCGAAACACATCCTATCGGAGATGTAATAGTCAGTTCTAAGCTGTATACACCTGCTTGAGTGTAGGTATGATTAGGACTTGCTTCCATTGTGGTTGTTCCATCTCCTAGATCCCATTGTGTCGTATAACCATTCAATGGAAATGAATTATTAATGATACTTACAGAAAAGGGTAAACAACCTTCATCTTCGGGTAATTCTACTAGAATTTCTGATTCGGGATACCAAGCAATTGATTTAGATATTTGGTCGGTACATGAATTGCTATCAACTATTGACAAGGTCACATTATATGTACCTGCATCAGCGAATTGATGAGCTGGACTTGGAACATTTGAGGTATTGCCGTCTCCAAAATTCCATTCCCAATTCGTAATCATTCCACTTCCTGAGAAAGACTCATCGGTATAGAGCACCGGTCCGATAATGCACGAATCATTTACAAACGAAAAATCTGCTTGTATTTCTGGGTAGACATTCACAAATAATAGTGCAGTATCTGAGCATTCTGCACTATTAGGATTTATGATGAGGGTTCCTTCGTAGGTACCAACATCAGGGAATTGAACCGTTGGATTAACTGCTGTAGTTGTATAATTAGGTTGCCCTACTCCTTGTTCAAACTCCCACAAATAACCATCGATATATTGAGCTTGACCACTTTGATTTTGAAAAGTAACAGAGGTTGAACCACAAGAATTAATTACAAATTCTTGGGGGCCAAGTTGAAAATCTTCTCTAACATCAGCATATATTACAGGATCACATGAGGTGACGTTAAATTGGAAGTCTCTTCTGATAATTCCTACTAACTCACCATTTTTATACTCATGAACACAAACACCTACCACAAATTGCCCTTGGTTTGTTGGAACACCAGTAATAAAACCATCCTCTGGATTTATGGTAATTAAGGGCATTCCTCCTATTGGAAAATCTACGGAATAAACTGGTTCAATAAAACTGACCGTTGGATAATGGGGAAAAGCCAAGTAAGGAAAACTTGCAGAATTTGGAATTGGGTCATTTTGGCTTGCTCCAATAGTCGGCGAACAAAAACTGTATACCAACGAATCTCCATCTACATCGTTTGCAGAATGATCAAAGTCAATAGGTTCTCCAGCACAGATGGCTATCGGAGGGAAATTATTAAATGTAGGACTATTATTACAAGTTTGCTGGCTTAGCTCATTTAAGGTAGCTGTATATGTAGCCCCAACGAGGTCAGGTGTTTGGATGTTTGAAATGGTGTTGTTTCTACAACAACGTTGATAAGCAACTAAATACCCATCAGCATGGAAGGGAAGAGTTATTGTAAAATTATACATCCCTACTTCCACACATAAATCTGAAGGAACTTCTAAGCAAGGATTAGTAGATTCGACGGGGGTAAAGTTGGCTGATTGTAGAGGTGTTGTAAAATTTGCATATTGACTGGGAGATCCTCCATCGAACTTGAAAATTGTTATAGCTGCCTGAGGGTCTAAATTAGCACCACTTGGCGAAAAACAATCCCGGTATACTTTCATCTTGAACGAGTATTCATTGTTCCCAAAGCATTCATAAGTAATATCCCCTCCAATGATATGCAAGCCCTTCATTGGAGTCTGAAGAAAAAATAGTAAAATGATGGTGTAAAATATGCCTATAAATCGTTCCAATGTAATTATTTTTGTATTTCGGTTCTCAACAGCCAATAAGGCGTTTTTTTGGTTTATGAACTACACATTTATCCTTTGTTATTTGTTTATTTTAAAGGAAATCGTAATTTTCGTTTCATAACCATTGTATTCATAAATGTCAAACTCAAGGTAATGGATTATAAGGAAGTATCAAAAATAGTACCTATTCTAAAATCAGGAGGAATTTTTATATATCCAACTGACACCGTTTGGGGCGTAGGTTGTTCAGCGGTTAATGAGCAGGCGGTAAAACGCTTGTTTGAGATAAAAAACAGGGATATTTCTAAAAAAATGATTGTTCTGGTAGAAAACCCTAAACAGTTGACCTTTTATGTACCAGTAATAATACCCAAAATCAGTAACATTTTAACACATTATACCCGGCCATTGACCATCGTCTATGATAACGTTGAAAATTTTCCTGATATTGTTATTGCTGATGATAAAACCGTCGCTATTCGAGTTGTTCAAGATGATTTTTGTAAGCAAATAATCCGCGAATTAGGTGCTCCTATCATTTCTACCTCTGCTAATTTTAGTGGACAACCAGCTCCTAAGGTTTACAAAGATATTGATCCTGATTTCTTAACGAAAGTTGATTATGTAGTTGAACATCGTCGTTATGATGAACAATTTAAAGAACCTTCTGTTATTGCAAGAATTTCTTCAAAAAATGAACTAATTATCCTTCGAAATTAGTTTAGGTAATGGTGGCTTTTTTTAGCTACACCATTAATATGGATTTTACTCCTTTGATATATTTAAGGAGGAAAGACCCTATAATGATGACATTTTTCCAAAAGGATGATTAAATTTACGCTTTTTATACATGCTAGGCAATGCCATAAGCCGTTTCATTTAGTTTTTTGGTGAAATATAAATGGTGGAGGGATACGTTTTTCTTTGATAGCATTTGATAATCAGGATAATAGTCGAGTTGTTTCATCGAAAAAGATTTTCCAAAATAATTTATTATTTGTCATTTTGTAATGGTTATTTTGCTCTAGTGGTGCTGCTCATAAGTAATAGTTAGTTTAGGTGCAGAGATTTTTTGTCTGTCAAGGCACGAAGAGGGAGGTTAACTGTAGCTACTTGACCGATAAGTAGCGTTGGATAAGGAAAAAATAACAAGCTGAAACTGTCTTGAACTTATGAGTAAGACTACTAGAAGAATAGAAATATAAAATTATATGCTTTTTGATATAAAAAAGGAAGAACGTAAGATCTTCAATTTGATTCGTCAGACCGCTGAAAAACTGGGTTTTCCTGCCTATGTGGTAGGGGGGTATGTACGTGATCGGCTTTTGGCTAGAGAATCCAAAGATATGGACATCGTCTGTGTTGGAAATGGGATTGACTTAGCGGAAGAACTTGCTAAAAGCATGATTCCTAGACCTAAAGTAGCCATTTTTAAGCGCTTTGGAACGGCTATGCTTAAACACGGGGATCTAGAAATTGAATTTGTCGGTGCAAGGAGGGAATCCTATCGCCGCAATTCTCGAAAACCTGCGGTAGAAAATGGAAGCCTTGAAGATGATCAAAATCGTAGAGATTTGACGATTAACGCTTTGGCGGTAAGTCTAAATGAACATAATTTTGGTGAAATCATTGATCCGTTTAATGGTCTAAAAGATTTGGAAGACAAGATCTTAAAGACTCCCCTTGAGCCAGGTAAGACTTTCTCTGATGATCCTTTACGGATGATGAGGGCGATTCGATTTGCGACACAACTTAACTTTAAAATCGAAAACTCGACCTTAAAAGCAATAAGTATTTACAAGGAGCGCATAAAAATCATTTCCTTTGAAAGAATTACTACGGAAATGGAGAAAATGCTAGCAAGTCCTAAACCTTCTATTGGTTTTAAACTATTGTACGACACTGGATTACTTAAACTGATTTTTCCTGAATTTAATAACCTACATGGTGTCGAAATACGAAAAGGGAAGGCTCATAAAGATAATTTTTATCATACGTTAAAGGTCGTGGACAATATTTGTCGGAATACGGATGATATTTGGTTGCGCTGGGCTGCTATGCTCCATGATATCGCCAAACCTCCTACCAAACGTTTTGACGAAAAGGTTGGATGGACATTTCATGGACATGAAATGCTTGGAGCTAAAATGGTTCCTAAAATTTTTAGACGGTTACGTTTGCCTATGGACGGAAAAATGAAATATGTTCAAAAATTAGTTCGCTTACATCTTCGTCCTATTAGTCTTACCAAAGACAATATTACCGATTCGGCTATAAGACGCCTACTTTTTGAAGCGGGAGATGATATTGATGATCTTATGATTCTTTGTGAAGCCGATATTACTTCTAAAAATAAGAATAAGGTCAAGCGGTATTTGGAGAACTACGAGATGGTTCGGCTGAAACTTAAAGAAGTGGAAGAAAAGGATCATCTTCGAAATTGGCAACCTCCTATTTCTGGTGATTTGATTATGGAAACGTTTGGCATTGCTCCTTCTAGAGAAGTAGGCATCATTAAAAATGCGATTCGAGAAGCGATATTGGATGGGGTGATTCCTAATAAACACGAAGAGGCTTTTGAATTTATGCTGGAGCGAGGTAAAGAATTGGGGTTAAATTCAATTGCCAAAAACATAAATTGATTAGGGGCGGCCCACTTCGTAAACTCGTGGTCGGGCTGTCCGCTAAAATTCGGTACACGATAGTATCCTATCATGTACCTCATACCGCTTCCATCCCTCAGCCAATACGCGCTTACCTTCGGCGCGCTTTTAATCTGACTGAAAACCTTTTTATTTGTCCCTCAGTTCTCTATTTTAAATGAATCAAAAGGAATGAAAATACTTTCTGCAAAGCAAATTAAACAAGCAGATGCTTATACTATTACGCATGAACCTATTGCTTCAATTGATTTGATGGAGCGAGCCTCCTTGGCCTTTGTGAAATGGTTTGTTCAACATTATCCATCGGATAAACTAACTATACATGTTATTTGTGGGACAGGAAATAATGGAGGCGACGGGCTTGCTGTTGCTCGTTTGCTATCCGAAAAATTTTACAAAGTAAAAGTTTATCCTTTCTTGTTTAGCGCAAATATGACCGATGATTTTAGCGCTAACTTTGAGCGGTTGAAATATAGAACAAATGTTCAAGTCTCGAATATTTTAGATGTAGATCAAGTACCCGTTTTTAATAAGGAAGATATTGTTATTGATGCTATTTTAGGTTCAGGACTCAACAGACCAGTCGATGGATTAGTGGCCGAAGTTATCGAAAACATCAATGCGCAGAAAGTAACGGTAGTTAGTATTGATATACCAAGCGGCACTTTTGCTGACCGCCATACCGCAGGTCTTTCTATTCATGCAGAGCGTACCTTAAGTTTTGAACTGCCAAAGTTCGCTTTTATGTTTCCTGAAAATGAGAAGGCAGTAGGGGAGTGGTCGATAGCTCCAATAGGCTTACATCCTCAATACCTAAAGGAAACGAGCTCCCTTTTCCACTATATAGAAAAGAATTTTGTAGTTCAACTTTATCGTAAAAGGAAAAAATTTAGTCATAAAGGAACTTTTGGTCATGCCTTGCTAGCCGTAGGGGCTTTGGGAAAAATAGGAGCCGGCATTCTTGCTGCTCGTGCCTGTCTTCGTGCAGGTGTTGGCCTTCTGACCATTCATGCACCCCATTCTGCCAATACTATTCTTCAAATAAGCGTACCTGAAGCCATGCTACGTTTAGATGCTAGTGAGAATCATATTTCACAGTTAACCAATGTTGAACCTTATGATGTGTTGGGTATTGGCTGTGGTATTGGTCAATCTCCCAATACCTCGGATGCACTCTATATCGCGCTTCGAAAATATCGGCGTCCGATGGTTCTAGATGCTGATGCTTTGAATCTTATAGCCAAGAATTCAAATTCCTTTCTGAGTATTCCTAGAAACAGCATCCTAACGCCTCATGTCAAAGAATTTGAACGACTATTTGGTAAAACATCCAATGATTTTGAACGAAATGAACTGCAAGCAGAAAAATCGCAGGAACTAGGCGTTTATATCATTCTCAAAGGCGCTCATACCTGTATTTCCACGCCAGAAGGTAAATCCTTTTACAATTCAACAGGAAATCCTGGAATGGCTACAGCAGGTAGTGGAGACGTCTTAACAGGCATTTTAACAGGTCTGTTAGCCCAGAGATACCCTTCTTTTGATGCAGCGATATTAGGTGTTTACTTACACGGTTTAGCAGGAGATTTAGCATCTGAAGAGCTAGGACAAGAAAGCTTGACGGCCTCTGACATTATCCAATATTTGGGGAAGGCTTTTTTGTCTTTGAAGAAGGAATGAAAAAATGGCCTTCTTATTCGTTTATCTTTTCTAGAAATTCAATTCGATTGCTAAATGGATCATAGAACGAAAAGCGTATAACCTTAGGGATTTGAATATCTTCCTTGATGCGTACGCCCTTACTTTTTAAATATTGCTTAATACTTTTCAGTTCCTTTACTTCGAATGCAGGATGGCGCTTAGAGTTTCCTGTCATTTCCTCTACACCAATGTGCAGTTGGATATTCCCTATCTCATACCATAAACCACCATTTGGTTTTAGCTCGTCAGGTTTCTCAATTTCTTTTAATCCTAGTATATGAGTATAAAAAGCTCTTGCTTCATCCTCAGCACCAATAGGAATACAAATTTGAACGTGATCAAGTTTTACTATTTTAATATTCATTAGGATTAGTTTAGCTTCATAATGAAATGGAACTTAAGCCTACTCCTAGAAGTATAAACATCATACTTCTTAAATCTTACATCTTACATCGTATTTTGAAGTAGAGTCTTTTCGGAGTGGCCTCTAACTCAAGATAGTTATTTTTTTGGAAAAAAAAAGGAAAGTCTGCCAAGCAAACTTTCCCAACTATTTTTGAAGAAATTTAATTTTTCTACCTCAATTTTCTGCCACTGAGCAATTCTCGAATATCTTCTGCTATACCACCTTGACTAGGTTTATTCTCAGGATTTCTAACAATAGTACCATCTCTATCAATAAGAATGTAATGAGGTACGCTTTTGATACCATAATCAAGCGCCACATCCGTTTCATAAATTCCATTAGCAAAAAGATGCTTACCGGTCAATCCTTCCATTCGAACATAGTTTTGCCAAGATTCTCTACTGTTTTCTAGTGCAACATAAATAAACTCAACATCCCCAGGGTTAAATTGGCTTAGGAGTGACTTGCTGTAATACATTTCGTGCAAACAAGGATTGCACCAAGTAGCCCAAAAGCTAAGAAGGATAATTTTGCCTCTATAATCGCTCAATCGAGCATAATTTCCATTGATATCTACTAATTCAAAATCAGGTGCTTTTTTACCAGGGGAAAGGGCTTCTGCTTTAAGAAAAGCATCACTTAGTATCCGAGCATATTCATTATAGGTGGTGTTGGCTATAAAAGATTTTGCGTCAGCCAATGTCTCACTAGAAGGTTCATATTTCAATCGTTTATTTAAATCACAAGCCTTAATATATGCTAAGGTCTTACCGTTGAAATAAGCAGACGCATTATTATATTTGTAATTAAGACGGTCTCCAGCTCTATTTCTTTTTTCTTTTTGATAATTAAGAAAGTCATCTAAAAAATAGGTATAGTACACATTATTTAAAGCTCGTTCATTATTTAGGTTGATTTCATACAAAAAGGAATAATAACTATCAGAAAGTCGAAGGGGTTGATCACTTCCATTTGAAGAATGCTCCCAACGATATTGTAACAACTGATAGGCTCTCCAATAAATAATGTCTGCCTTGATAAAAGCTTCAAAATCAGACTCAAAGTAGTAGGTTTCCCGATTTCTGCTATAAAAGTTTAATTTGTCATTATAAAATCCATCTATTAAGGCCTTAAATTCTTTAGAACTTAACTGACTGATTTGTTGACGAATACTACTTGTAACGTTTCTACCAAATTGATTTTTATATTTTATCAAAAAATTGTTATGATCTGCTCCTTGCCCAATAAATTGAATATCAGATTTATTGTATAGAGCATCTACAGTAAGGTAGAGATCGTCCCCGGGTTTTAGATATAAGGTATAACTCTCTGAACCAAAGTGGAATTTACAGACTAAGGGTTCGTCTATGTCAAGGTTTGCAGTAAATTCGCCCAATACATCCAAACGTATAGGCAAGACAACCTGTTTGAAGGTCACCATATTCTCATAATAGCTAAGCTCTACGGTTTGAGATTGCGTATTGGAAATGACACCTGAGAGTCGAGTGGGCGTCGCAGATACCGATACCACGAAAAAAAGACTAGCTAGGAGTAAGGAAAATAATCTCATGGAAGTAAGTAATGTTTGGGTTATTGGGATAACAAAAATAACGAATTTTGCTTAAAATTTTACGGTTTTTTGGATAATTGTGTAGATTAAAGGTTCTTCATCTGCCCTACTAATTGATAGCCAAAGCGATTGAATATGCTCTATCTCCAAAATCAAAATTTGGTCTTGATAAAACTTAATAAAGCCCCTATGGAGGTAATGCTCTAGTATAGTTTCTCTTAAAGAAGATATTGTCTGTGTAGAAAATAAATGGCAGAAAAGAATTGTTCTCAATATTTTATTTCGACAATGGTTTGTTATTCTAAATTCTATTTTACAGAACTAGTGCTTTCTTTTTCAGAGTGCTTTGCTTTCAAAAAGTACGAGTAGGTTTGTCCTTGCGGTGTTAATCACATTTGGCTATGTACCATAAATCGTACCTGTTTTTTAGGATTTGATTTGCTAGAGCTCAAAATGGATCTTAAAAATAGGTATAACCTGATTGATAAAAATAAAATAAATCTTAGGTAGGAATAATTTAGAGCAGATGCTATTTATTTCATTTTTCTATTTGTGCGCAATTAGTTTTGATGAATTTCCACTATTGTATGGGGAATTTAATTGATTTCGCCTGCAAGTGAGTTATTTTTGAGTGATTTATAAATAAAGTTTGTGCTTATTTAAAGATAAAAGATCACGAACTGTTGTCGTTTTATTGCAAAATGATAGAAGCTAAAGCCTCTTGAGTAACTTGAATATCTCACATGGCATATCGAGCCATTGGAGTGATCTCCTGCCCAACAAATTCACCTTTTAAGAACTTATGATAACCTGTTATTGCAATCATCGCTGCATTATCTGTACAGTATTGAAATTGTGGGATATAAGTGTTCCATCCATGGCGTTCCCCATCACTCTTCAAAGCATTTCTTAGGGCAGAATTGGCAGAAACACCGCCAGCAATTGCAATTTCTTTAATACCCGTTTGATCGCTGGCTTTTTTTAATTTACCCATTAAAATGGACACAATACGATTTTGGACTGAGGCGCAGATGTCATTCAAATTATCTTCAATGAAGTTAGGGTCTTGTTTAAGCTGTTTTTTTAGGAAATATAAAATGGATGTTTTTAAACCGCTAAAACTAAAATCTAATTCTTTAATTTTGGGTTCTGGAAAGTCGTATTTAGGCGTTCCTAAGCGAGCAAGTCTATCTATTATTGGTCCAGCGGGATACTCTAGACCTAGGAGTTTACCTGTTTTATCAAATGCTTCGCCCGCTGCGTCGTCTATCGTTTGCCCTAAGACTTCCATCTCTAAATAGTCCTTTATCAATACAATCTGTGTATGACCGCCAGAAACCGTCAAGCATAAAAATGGGAAGGACGGTTTTGGCTCATCTATGAAATGAGCCAAAACATGCGCCTGCATATGGTTTACCTCAACCATAGGAATCTTTAAACTAAGTGCCAAGGCTTTAGCAAAGGATACACCAACAAGTAGAGAGCCTAAAAGACCTGGACCTCTAGTAAAAGCGATAGCACTGAGATCCTTTCTACTAAGGCCTGCTTGTTGGATGGCAGTATCTACTACAGGGACAATATTTACCTGATGAGCCCTAGAAGCGACCTCGGGTACTACTCCGCCATATTTTTTATGCATATCCTGCGTAGCGACGCAGTTGGAAAGTATTTTACCATCGACTAAAATCGATGCCGAGGTATCATCACAAGAAGACTCTATAGCTAAAATAACTACACTCATGAATTAAAAATTATGAATTAGGTGTTTAGAAAAACATTTCAAGGAAATATCTCTCTCAGATGGAATAGGGAACGTTATTTTAATCCACAAAAACAAAATCAGTTGGGCCTATGCCTACTTGAAAATCGCCTAGTAGTGTACCATCCAATTGATATCGATAAACAACACCTGAACCCGTAAAGCCAAGGTCATCAGCAACATACAATGTCCCATCAGCAGGGTTTATGCCCAATCCATAGGGAGAAGTAAAATTGCTGCTCTCAATAGTTGGTGTGTTTGACAAGCCTACCGTATTGATTGCTTTTTCCATGACTTGGCCACTTTCTAAATAAAAAAGCTTATTTCCAGCAGGATTTATGCTAAGATTGGAAGGTATTCTATTAATCGTAGGAAATGTATTTACCTCCAAAATGGTTGTAGTAGAAGGATCTAGTCGAATTATACTTGCAGCCATACTTTCAGTCTCATTTACTGTCCAATCTGGATTATAGACTGTTTTGCCACCGCACAATACCCATATTTTACCCTCTTCATCTAGCACCATTTGTGATGGCCCAGGAGGGGTAGCAATAACCTCTTCGATGACGTCTTCTGCTGTATTTATGACCACGATTGTCGCATCATTTTTATTTGGAATGTAAGCTTTTCCTCCAAGGAGGAACATCTTTTCTGGTCGATTCATTGAGGTTGTAATCGATGCCGTTTTTTCCATTCGATCTAAATCAATGACGCTGACCTCCGAACTTCCATAATAATCCCAGCTACTTACATAAGCTTTGCTATTGTTGATACCCAAGAAATAACGAGGATTGGGTACGTCATTTATGGTACCTAAACTTTCCATAGTTTGAGGATCAACGACTTCAACTTTGCCTGAAACATTTACGCAAATATACCCGCGATTATTATGGAGCGACATAGATTGAACAACATCCCCTAGCAAAAAATTATTGGTACGGCTGAAAATGTCATTGCTTACAGAATCTCCATTTGAATAATGAAAACTCACAGAACCATTGTCAGAGCCATAATTTCCTTCATTAATGACAAAAACACCATTGGAATAAAGTCCTTCTTCTGGCGTTTTATCTTTTTTACATCCAGATAAAACGACTATAGAAACTAAAATAATAATCCAAAATCTACTCATAATCAGGTTGATCAGTTTTAATGTGAATGATGAACTAAAGTCATAATAGCGATAATTCATCATTGCCTACTTGTCATTTATTTATAAATACGTTAAATTGCTTCTTCATAGGGTTAAGTGCTTGCTTGAGTTCTTCGATAAACGATTCACCATGCTTCGTATATAACGCTAGAAAATTGTCTTTTCGTTCCTGTAAACCGCTATCAGGGAAAAGTTTGGATTTGAGGCCACGTATTTGCTGAATAGCAACGTCAAATTTACGCTTTTCTGCTCGAAGTAGCTTATTTTCTAATTGTTCTAATCCTTTCAGCGCCTTAGTCTTTTCGGCTAGAACCGATTTTTGTAAAGCAACATCTATCTTTAAGGCTTTCTCCAGTGCTTGTTGATAGATTTGCTCTATGACTTTTTTCTCTTCTGCTAAATTAACTTTAGCACTTGAATTTGCTTGCACAAAACGTTTAGCTAAAGCTTCTTCTTCCATAAACAATTCCTTGATGGTCAAGCCTAATTTGTCAATTTTCTTTTGAGAACTTTTATCAATCCAAAGTACAGAATCACGGCGAATCAACATGGGGAAATTTATGCCAAAATGCTCAAATTGAGCTAGTCGTTCCATCCAATAGGCAAGTTCACCTCCTCCTCCTATATAAGCAAGATTTGGCAAAAAAGTTTCTTGATACAAGGGGCGCATGATAACATTCGGACTAAAGCGTTCTGGGTGATTTTGAAGCTCCAACAAAATTTCATCTCGGCTAAAAATGAGCTGAGTATTCAAAACCTTGTACACTTCATCCTCAAGAATGATACGTTCGCGAAAACCATTACCAAGATAGAACAAGTTAATCGCTCGTGGTGTTGCCTGTCCCTTGAAACCTTCTTGCTTTAAAGCTGCAATGGAATTTAAAACAAGCTGTTCTGACGATTGTTCAACAAGTTCACGCTGCATAATAGGAATGAACAAGCGCTTTAAGGCCGGAACACTTCCAATGACGACAACTAGGCCGTATTTTGCAAATAATTCATTGACTAAAAAGAATGTCGCATCATCATAATTGTCGTGTTTACTATAAGCCTTATTTATAAGTTCATAGACTGCTTTAGCGTTTTCAGATTCTCCTAGAATAGCTTGCAATTCTGGAAGAATAGGATGAATTCCTTTGGTCGTCATTTTCCCTACAGAGCCACCTTCCTCATTTTCCCATGTAAACCGTTTTCCAAATAAATGAAAGTGATTAATCTCCTCAAAATCATGGTCTTCACTGCCTTGTATATAGACTGGAACGAAGTTTT
Organism: Saprospiraceae bacterium; assembly: GCA_020631545.1. Classification (GTDB taxonomy): domain Bacteria; phylum Bacteroidota; class Bacteroidia; order Chitinophagales; family Saprospiraceae; genus JAHDHB01. The sequence continues at coordinate 32,949 of JAHDHB010000005.1, forward strand.
TGTTTGGGTAAGCAGAGCGGAGATTTTCTGCAAGATTAATAGTGCTAATTATTTTATAAATAAAGTAAAGCGGACCAGTCGCCAGACTAGGCTGGTGAGCCGTCGTTACGGTAAAGGTATTTTTATCTAGTAAAGATGTGATATTTGCTTGAACAGCAGCGGTTTTAGCTATATTGATGTATTGCTGCCGAAGGGCTTCCACTAAGGTTTTTCGGTCAGTTTTCTCTCGGCTTTTATCTTCTATCACTTGCTTAAAGCTAGATAGATTGACCTCATACTTATAAAAAGCGCTCAATCTTTTATCTCCCCTCGCATAAGCTTTATCTCTAGCGGAAAGAGCAGGAATGTTTTCAAAGTCAATTAATGAATGTTGCATAAACAAATGATTTACGGCGCGAAAATACTATAAGCATGTTGAAAATCCATCTTTTGAGTTAAAAAAGCGATTATTTAATGACAAAATCTATTAGAAATGTGAAATTGCTGACACTTTGTAATGATTTGCTTGTGTTTTTTTTACAAGCAATATGTAGATAAATTCGTATCTTGTAAAAGTTAAATTTAATGTTTACCATATGTTTTTGGACATGAAGTACCTGTTTTCTTTATTTATTTTAGCTTGTTCTACAAATATGTTAGCTCAGAACACCTTATCCTTGGTAACGACAACGGGAGAAGCCATCGTTTATGCTGCTCCAGATGAAATTTTATTAAGTTTCTCCATTACTAATGAAGCTCCTGCTCTAAAGGAAGCAAAGACGAAAAACAATGAATTTGCAAAAAAAATTATTGCTTATTTAAAAAGCGCGGGAATTGCTCCACAGCATATTCAAACACAATACATGTCCGTGAGTCCATATCGGGATTACAAGAATAAAAATCAGATATTGTATTATACTGCTTCTCAAAGTATTGATATTTGCATCAAAGATTTGACAAAATACGAACAGATATCGGATAAATTATTGGAATTAGAAGTGACAAGCATAGGGAGTCCTGTATTTAGAAATACTGAAATGCGAAAATATAAAGATGATGCGCGGAAAAAAGCTATAATTGCTGCTAGGGAAAAGGCACAATTACTTGCTAAAGAACTTGGCCAAGATATAGGAAAAGCACATACTATACGAGAGGTAAGCGGAGGGTATTTTGGACGAGGGCAAAGTGGCTATGCCAATATGATTGGAAACGATGCTCCTTCTGCTGGAGGAGAAGGACAAAGTTTTGCTCCGGGGCAATTAGAAGTGAAAGCGATAATCGAAGTTAGTTTTTTATTGAACTAAAATAACGTTATTACAAGGAAGACTAATAATTTAACTAGTTTCCCAGCAATTCTCGGTTTGCAAAAGCAATAGGGTGTTCGCAAGAGAAGGCGGTAGCCTTCGAGGTTCTATAACAATGGGATTCAAGCCTTTGGTTCGTAAAATAAGCCAATAAATTTTGCCCAAAATAGGCAAGAGAGCACTCATTAGATACTAAAAACATGTTTTTTATGTCAAATCGAGAATTATTGCTAGTTTCCACAATAGAGTGCGCTTAGGAGTAAAAGTAGGTGCAACACCGCCATGCTTAATCACACACACTCTCTCTCATTTAGTTATTTACATGGTAATCCGGTACTTGAGCAATTACGGAATAAGTATTTCCTTTGTCTTGTAAGACATTAGACCATAAATTTTCTTTTTTTGGATTGAAAATATAATTGGTATCAGACTCACTTAATATCCAAGACCCAGATTTCAATTCTTGCTTCAATTGGCCAGCAGACCACCCCGCATACCCGACAAAGAAACGAATATTGGATGGCTTGATCATTTCTGCATCAATTAAGAATTTTAATCGATTAAAATCTCCACCCCAAAAAACTCCTTTGCTTACTTTTTGGCTATCTTCTAGTAAATCTCCGACATTATGGATAAAATGAATGGTATCCGTAGAAACGGGACCACCATAAAAAACCTCTGATTCAAAGTCTGGAAAATCCTCTAACAGTTCATTGATGTTCATCCTCACTGATTTATTGAGGATAAAGCCGAAGGTACCATCAGGGTGGTGGTCGCATAATAGAACGACCGAGCGTTTAAAATATGGATCAGACATGAATGGTTGGGCAACTAAAAATGAACCCGCCCCTAAATTTTCATTTCGCTTCACGTATGTTAGTTTTCTTCGTTAAATCTAAAAGAGTACAGTGTTCTTCTACGTTCAATATACAGGTTTTGGCTAAAAGAAACCGACTTTTTTCTACTTACCAGTTCGGATATTTTTAAGGGGAAGCTAAATACTCCATAAAAACAGGTTGCTAAATTGCGAGATAACAACCCCTTAAAGAAGGTAGGAACTGCAAATTATTTTAAGAAATTTCTAATTTTTTTGTCGGAATTTTTCGGTTAATTCGTTTTATCATTCCCCGCAAAACAGCCCCAGTTCCACCTACTTCGACAAATTCTTCAATACCATCAGCTAACATATTTTGGACAGTTTGAGTCCAACGTACAGGAGCCGTTAATTGAGCAATCAGATTTTCTTGAATGACCATAGGCGAAGTGGTTGATGCGGCAGTAATATTTTGATAAATAGGGCATTGAGGCTCCTTGAAAGTGGTCTGTTTGATTGCTGCTTCTAACTTATCTTTAGCGGGCGCCATCATTGGTGAGTGAAATGCACCTCCTACTTGTAGTACTTTGACCATTCTTGCGCCTGCTTTTTTCAAGTCTACTACAGCCGCTTCGATCCCTTCTTCAGAACCTGAAATAACTAACTGGCCAGGGCAATTATAATTTGCTGCTACCACTGTTTTATCTATGGCATTACAAACATCCTCAACGATTTTATCGTCTAAGCCAATGACTGCGGCCATAGTTCCTGCGGCGCCTTCACAAGCTTCTTGCATAGCATTGGCTCTTTGGCTAACGAGTTGTAGGCCATCCTCAAAACTTAAGGCACCACAAGCTACTAATGCTGAAAATTCTCCTAAGGAATGTCCAGCAACTGCTGAAGGCTGGATTCCTTTACCACCTAAACGATAACTGATGATAGAGTGTAAGAAAATAGCTGGTTGTGTAACCTTCGTTTGCTTTAAGTCTTCTGCACTACCTTCAAACATAATATTGCTCAACTTAAAGCCAAGGATTTCATTGGCACGGACAAATAGCGCTTTTGCTTCGTCGTGAGCCATGTATAAGTCCTTTCCCATTCCTACAAATTGGGCGCCTTGCCCTGGAAAAACATATGCGGTCATAATTAATTATAAATTTCAAGTGCTAAATAGAAGGTAATAGCTTAATTAGTTGGATAGCAACTAAACGTACTTAACGTCATATTTGTTTGATTCTTCTTCGAAAAAACATCTAAAAGTCTTTTACTTCGAGAACCACTAAAGGCATTACTCCTAATTTCTTGACAACTTAACTCAATTTTTTATTGATCAAGGTCAAAAATTCATTTCTTGTCTCTACATTTTTAAATGCTCCTGTAAAAGCAGAAGTGGTCGTGAGTGAGTTTTGCTTTTGCACTCCACGCATCATCATGCACATGTGCCGAGCTTCTATGACGATAGCCACACCCTGAGGTTTTAAAGTCTCCTCAATACAATTAAGTACATCAAGGGTGAGGCGTTCTTGTACTTGTAAACGTCGTGCAAAGACATCAACGACACGAGGCAACTTACTTAACCCAACGATATAACCATCAGGAATGTAAGCGATATGAGCCTTACCATAAAATGGAAGCATATGATGTTCACAAAGTGAAAAAACCTCAATGTCTTTGACAATAACCATTTCATTATAGCTTTCTTTGAACATTGCAGAACGCAAAATCTCTGCGGCATCCAAGTCATAGCCATGCGTCAAAAACTGAATAGCTTTTGCCGCTCGTTCGGGAGTTTTTACAAGGCCTTCGCGCTTGTAGTCTTCACCAATTTGCCCAAGAATTGATTGATATTTACCCATCAAATCTAACGTAATCTCCTTGTCGTATTCTTCTGTTTTCTTATACCCCATAAGTTGAAGTTATTTTTTAGCAAAAAAATTAAAGAGTTAAGCAACTCTGAATTTATCAAAACACCGATACTGCTCCAAAAGGAAACTTCTGCAAAATAAGAAGTTAAAATCATAATGATGGTTTCATACATCTTATTTTATGAAAACATACTTTTCGGAGTAGATTCAAAACCAGATAGAATAATAGGTTTACTAACCAATCTCTCTAATCTATGATGTTTTGCAAGATGCGTTTGGGTTACTCACCATAATATTCGGTAAAGATCTTATCAGTTTCTTGAAGCTTGATGCAGTGAAGTTCACAAGCATCCAAATGAGGCGCTATTTCATGGAAAATATAGTAAGCTAAATTTTCCGAGGTCGTTTGTTTCCCATCTGGTATAAAACTAGGATCAAGATTTAAATTTTTATGATCTAAGACGTCTATAATATATTTGTTGACGATTTTACTGATGTGTTTAGCATTGGCGACCATCCCTGTTTCAGGATCAGGTGTACCTTTTACGGTTACAAATAGCTTATAATTATGGCCATGGTAGTTCTTGTGTGCGCATTTGCCAAACATAGCCATATTTTTCTCCTCACTCCATCCATCAACCCAAAGTCGGTGTGCAGCACTAAAATGTTCTACTCTAGTAAGATAAACAATCATTTCTTTATGTGATTATAACAGATAAACTTAAAAATGGCAACTCCTTGGCCATCTGCGCCGCAAAAATACAAAGATTTTTGTTAAGACCACCCCATTTGGGTTTCCTTCCATTATTTAAGTTCTGATTTTCATCCATCTTTATTCTTACAAGGTATTAATTTCGAATAAGAAATAAATACTAATTGAAGTATGGTGATTACTAAAATAGCTTTTAGTTTATGCGTAGAAGTCATGTGTTTTTTCAATTTGTTTAAACAAATTAAAGATGATGAATGTAAAACAATAGCTTACTGAATTTGTTCATTATGTAATACCTGTATGTGGCAAATTTCACAGATTAAGTAACTTACTTACCTTAATATAGGCATTATGCCTATCTAATTTTAACTTAAGTGGAAGTTAAATAAAATTTAAACTAAGGAATTAGTTGAAGTTTTCCCAAACCTTCCCTATATTTGCCCATATGAAGAATAATTGGAGTTGATAATGGGGAATTTGCCGATTATCCTTACCTTGCAACTCGCTTGATGTAAGCTTAATTTTAGCACCCCAAGGAATAGACTCAACAATCAACAAATCATTATAACATTATGACGATTTACACTTTAATACTTTATACGGCCATTGCTGGAGGAATTTTTACTGGGGTCAGTAGTTTGCTTAGAAAACCAGAGAATTGGGCCATTGATTTTATCAAAAATTTTGTAGGCTGCCTATTTATTTTTTCGGGTTTTGTGAAAGCCATTGATCCAATGGGCACCGCTTTCAAGATGGAACAGTATTTAGCGGAGTTCAACTTAATGATTTTGGCGCCACTTTCTTTGACGGGTTCAGTTTTTATGATTGTTCTAGAAATTGTGTTAGGGATTGCCTTACTTCTAGGCGTTTATCGTAAATGGACGGTATGGATTATGGTTCCACTCATCGGTTTCTTTACTTTACTCACGGGGTATACTTCTATTACAGGTAATGTAACGGATTGTGGGTGTTTTGGCGATTTTTTGAAACTTAAGCCTATTGTTTCCTTCAGTAAAGATATTTTCCTAGGCGTTTTGACGGCTCTTTTAGTTTGGAAGCATGACAAAATAACGCCCTTACTTAAAGATATTCGAATTCCTACAGGTATTCTTGCGGTTACTGCTGCTGGGTTTCTTTGGTTCTGCTTTAGCAATTTTTATACAGGATTGCCAAGTACTGATTTCCGTCCATTTAAAGAAGGCGTAAATATTCCTAAACAAAAAGCTATTGAAGACGCCAATGAAGATGAAATTGTTCGGTACATGACCTTGGCTAACAAGGATACAAAAGAAGTAAAAGAAGTAACGGCAACGGAATATGCAGCGGATAAAACACTTTGGCAACAAGGAACGCCTTGGGTTTTGGACAAGGAGAAGACGAGAGAAGTCGTTCTAAAAGAAGGAAGTACTTCCAAAATCAAAGAATTTGAATTTTCCAATGCAGAAGGTATTCCCGTGTGGGAAGAACTTATGGCAGATCCGAACTATAGTTTTATGGTGATTTCATATAGCCGTGAAAAATCTGATAAGGATGCCTTCCAAAATAAGGTAAATCCACTGCTTAATGCAGCCGAAAAAGATGGTTTGAAAGGCTTCTGCGTCACAGCATTAGGAGATCCAGAGGAGATTGAAGACTTCCGACACAATATCCAAGCAGCTTATCCATTTCATACTGCTGATGACATCCTACTGAAAACGATTATTCGTTCTAATCCTGGTGTTTTATTGATGAAAAATGGAACAATTGTCAAGAAATTCCATCATAGAGAATTACCCGATTATGCAACAATCAAGGGGAAATTTATGAAGTAAAATCGAAATAAGAAGCAAGATGTAAGAAATCTTCCGTTTCATACATTATACCTCTTATATCATACATCAAAAGTCTTGTGGAGCAATTAAAAAAGCATCTCTTAACGTATTGGAAGCCATTGCTATTTTTAGCGATGGCTATCCTTGTCTTTATCATTAAGGGAGGTGATTTCTTTGCTTCCTTGTGGGCTATTTTTCTATTGGGGGCTGGTATCTTAGTTACGGTGTTTTCCATGCGTCACCCAAGGTTTATGGCCAAACGCTTAGGCTATGGAGCAGCAGTTTTAGTCTTGGTCGTACTCATTATTTCAGCTATAATCTACCTCGCACCTGTCGATCCGGCTAAAATTTTCTTCGGTGAAAACTACTCTATTGAAGAACTTGAACGGAAAAGAAAAGAAGTGGGGCTAGATCAACCTCTTCCGATACAATTAGCCATGTATTTGAATGATGTTTCACCAATCTCAAAACATTTAGATAATGAGCCTAATGCTGAAAAATATAACTACACAAGATTAATTCCCTTAGGAAAAGATGTTCTTGTGTTAAAAATGCCCTATTTAAGGGAGTCTTTTCAAAGTGGACGTTTAGTCAGTGAATTGATTTGGGAACGCATTCCTAGAACGGCTATTCTTGCTTTTACTTCGATTTCTATCGCCTTAATTATTGGTTTAATTTTAGGCATCATTGCTTCCTTGCGCCAAAATTCTTGGTTTGACAATATAGCCGTGGTGACTTCGGTACTAGGTTATTCCTTACCGAGTTATGTTACGGGTATTATTGTGGCCATCATTTTTGGTCATTATCTTTCGCCTTGGACAGGACTCAATTTACAAGGAGGTATAGTTGATTTTTCGGAAGACCTAGAGACTTTAGGACAAGAAATTTATGTTTGGAAAAATCTAATACTGCCCGCCATTGCACTCGGTATTCGTCCCGTAGCTTTGATTACACAACTGACAAGAAGTACAATGCTTGAAGTTTTGTCGGAAGATTATATTCGAACGGCTAAATCCAAGGGATTATCTTATTATACAGTTATTGTCAAACATGCTTTACGCAATGCCTTAAACCCTGTGATTACTGCCGCCTCTGGATGGTTTGCAGCCTTACTAGCTGGCGCATTTTTTATCGAAAATGTATTTAATTACAATGGCTTAGGTTTATTGACAGTGAAGGCTTTGTTGGAGTTTGACAGTCCTGTTGTCTTAGGATGTGTGTTGTTTACAGCCATTACTTTTGTAACGATCAATATTCTGATCGATATCCTGTATGCCTACTTGGATCCAAGAGTAAGTGTTAGTGAATAACTGTTCTTTTTTTATTGTTGGAGTGACGTGAGGATAGTCATTGATTTGAAAAAGGAATTAGAACAGTTGAATGGTCGTTTTTTCGACTGTAAAGACTCAAGTTTATAAAGATAACCATTATCGAAGTTCGCCAGATTTATACACTTTTTTCTTCTATTTGGATAAATATAGGAGCTAAAGGAACTTTCGAATAACCATTCACTATGCATATCTTTCTAATCGGTTTTATGGGCTGTGGCAAAAGCTATTCAGGAAAAAGACTAGCAACGCTACTAGATCTTCCTTTTATTGATTTAGACGCTTTTATCGAAGAAAAGGCAGGAGAAAGTATTAGTGAAATTTTTGAAAATCAAGGAGAAAATACGTTTAGAGGGATCGAAAGTCTTAGCTTGAAACTTTTAGGCAATCACCCTGACGCCGTGATTGCTACAGGAGGAGGTACACCTTGTTTCTTTAATAATATCGCGTGGATGAATGAAAATGGAATGACGATTTATCTAAAAACCTCACCAAAAAAATTAGCAAGTCGATTGAAAAATGAAAAAAGCAAACGACCATTAGTTGCTAAATTAAATGAAAAGGAATTATTAGATTTTATAGTAGTTAAACTAGAAGAAAGAAAAAAATATTACGAACAAGTAAAAATTATTCTTATTCAAGATAATCAGGATGTTGCAGCTGACCTTTTTAGTCGAATAC
>JAHDHB010000316.1 GCA_020631545.1 Saprospiraceae bacterium
ATAAGTAGTTAGACCTCCTCCGTCCTGCTCCCGATAGCTATCGCGGATCCTCCGAAGGAGGATAATCACCTACTTCGATTTACAGGTATAATAGGTTTTAGGTAACAAATATTCAGACGGCCTCGCGCCCTCCTCTGACTCCTCGCTCCTATTTTGCAGTGCAGCAATGCAAAAAAAACGCAATTTCGTCCTTTCTGTAACCCATGATTTCAATCATGGGAATATTCGTTAAGCTCTCCTCCTTTCAAATTCAAACACCAATTTTTTATTTTTCTTACAGAAATTTTGTTCTAAAAATATCACATTTTAACACCCTAGATTCTGACCTCCTTAAGCTTTTTCTAGCAATTCCAACAATTCTTTTGAATTTGGGTATTTCTCTTTCGTTACATTTCTTTACTTAAAACTAATCGTTCTTCATTATCTAAATTTGCTTGGCGACCAAGCTATTGCCTAAAATATAGCGCAAACTTTCCATTTCCTAAAAGAAGAGGGAGGAAGGAATATAAATACAGAGAGCCATATTTAAGCACTAGTAACATTTTGTATTATGGGTACATAGCAGGCAAAAATTAGGGCTTCATTCTCTATTCCTACTAATATTCCAAAACCTAGGAAATCTACTGGACTCCTCCTTATATAAAAACAATTCAGTATACATTGGTGTAAATTTAGTTATGGAAAACCTTATTCTTTCGGGACTTTCGTTTGTCACACTAAATTTAAATACCTCTTGACTTCTCCCCAAAACTGTTGTAATTATGTACTGTGAAGAGCCGTAATGCCGTTCAATGGCATAAAGTAAAATTGACTTCCACGAATGAAAATAATCAGTCTCACTCTAGTCCTACTGGTAGGGATGGTGTACCTGCTTGATGCCCAAACTATAGCTAAAAAGTTTCAAACGATACCGGCTAAAGGTTTGGAAAGTATCGCAGGCATCCAACCCAAAAATGATCCGGCATCAGGTGTTCAGCTACAATTCGAGCAAGAACTCTTGATGACAAGTTCCTCTGTCGTTGTAGAAATTCAGGCTACCTGCCCCAATTTCCCTAGGAATGTGCTACGCAATCTCCTACAAAAAGGTTTTTTCGATTTAGATTTTGCCATCAATGCTGGCCAACTGAGCTTACAAGGTGAATTTCCTGAAAATAATATCCGCTATCAAGATCAGGATTACCACGTACTCCTTTCTTACAAAATATTCGTACCTGAGCATATGGCGGACATCGCTGCGCGGTAACTTTGATTTAATGGAGGATTTGACTTGATGATTTTAAAAATCATTGTGCATATTTTTTTATGCAGCTTCCTCTATGGTGGATATCGTAAGTCTTAAAGATTTAAATAATTCTTGTAATTCAACTATAAATTCTCTTCTCTTATAGGCATACTGTTTTACCATCGAATTACTTTTAGTTGTCGTCCTATGTATTTCGATTAAATTGTTAAGCTTTTCAATATTCTCCGTTAGCTCTGCAATTCTTACATATTTATAATCCATCTCTAGTTCCATAATTTATCGATTTTCAATTGAATAAAACAAAGAATGGAGAATTTTCCATTAGAAAAAAATCATTCTCCATCCCCCATTCCACCTAGAAGCTCTTCCTCAACTCAAAAGTAGCTCTAGTCTTCTTTATTAAAGCTTCGGATTCTCTAAAATCCAAGGTTTGTTGGCCGTCGGAAAACGCTTTTTCTGGCGTACAATGCGTTTCGTAAATCATGCCGTCTGCTCCTGCCATGACTGCTGCCAAAGCCACTGGCTCAACATAAGCACGCACCCCGATACCATGCGAAGGATCGGCTATAACCGGCAAATGTGTCTTCTCTTTCAATATCGGAATGGCATTCAAATCAAAGGTATTCCTGTAGGCTGTTTCGTAAGTACGAATTCCTCGTTCACAAAGCATTAGCTTCTCATTCCCCCCTGAAAAAACGTACTCCGCACACTGCAACAACTCACTCAAAGAACCTGAAATTCCACGTTTCAATAAAACAGGTTTATCGACTTCGCCTAAAGCATCTAACAAGTTGAAATTCTGGCTATTCCGTGCTCCTACTTGCAAAATATCAGCGTATTTGCACAAGTCCTCAATTTGAGAAGATTGCATGACTTCCGTAATGATTTTAATCCCATAGGTTTGTGCATGTTCATGCCATAATTTCAAACCGTCAATCCCTAAACCACGGAAGGAATAAGGCGAACTCCTTGGTTTGTAAACGCCTCCACGCATGATGCGGACACCATTGGCATTCAAATGTTCGAGTACTTGAACGATTTGTTCTTCCGACTCTATGGAACAAGGCCCAGCCATCATCGCAAAATCTCCTTCCCGAATGACAACACCATCGCCTAAATCGATTTCCGTCGGCTTCACGCGCCACTTGCGAGAAACTAATTTATAGGCATCCGACACTCGATGTACATCGGACACACCAGCCATTCCGCCGAGTTGTCGTATGTCGATTTCCTTTTTACCAATACCGATGATGTACTTGCACCGTTGAGTGATGACATCTGTTGTTTTGAATCCTAGACTGTTAACTTTGTCTCGGATTTTATTCGCCTCCTGCGACGAAATTCCTTGTTCTAATTGTATGATCATGGCGTTATTGTTTTTTATTAATAGAACGAACAAATGCGGCGATATCGCCATCCAAATCCGTTGAATTGGCTATTGTTCGAATAAATGCGCTGCCGATAATGGCACCAGAGGCATAATGGCAGGCCGTGTTAAACGTTTTTGCATCCGAAATTCCGAAACCAATCAACGTCGGGTTCTTCAACTTCATAGCAATAATGCGTTCAAAATAAGACTTTTGTGCTGCGGACATTTCTCCTGTTTTGCCTGTAATAGCGTTTGAAGACACCAAGTAGATAAACCCGTCGGTGCTGTCATCGATCATTCGAATTCTTGACTCCGAAGTCTGTGGTGTTACTAGGAGAATATTGGACAGCCCACAAGCGTCCATTGTCTCTTTATAAAATTCTCGATATTCTACAATCGGCAAATCAGGGAGAATCAAGCCATCAATGCCAATTTCTTGAGCTCGTTTGCAAAAAGCTTCCATACCGTATTGCAATATGGGATTAATGTAGCCCATCAATAAAAGCGGAATGGAAACACGCTTCCGAATGCCTTCCAATTGCTCAAATAACAACTTCAAGCTCATGCCGTTATCTAGTGCAACTTTGTTACTCGCTTGGATCGTTTCGCCATCTGCTACAGGATCAGAAAATGGAATTCCGATCTCTATCATATCTGCCCCCGCCTTTTCCAAAGCCTCTAGCACGCGACAGGTATCTTCCAATTTAGGAAATCCCGCTGTTACATAAATAGACAACACGTCTTTCTTCTGAGCTTCAAACAAGCGAGTTATCCGATTATCTGTTTTTCTTTCTGTCAACATGGGTTGTTTTAGTTATCCCGCGATAATTATCGGGAGTTAGTAGTTTATAGTTAGGAGTTTGGGCGTCAACTTCTGCGTTTTTGGTGCAGAAAATAAAAGGCCGTTTTGGCGATTTTTTAACCACATAAAACTCATAAGAAGCTATAAGCATAGCGTGACATACTAGGCGTAAAAGACTTATAAGGTGGTCTGCGACCTTTTTAAGATACATAAGCAAAACACTTTTTTCTTGGTTCTGGCTTTGCCAGCTTAAGAGTTTTACTGGTGGAACTTTGTGTTTTGTGGCTAAAATTAATGTGGAGTCTTCCTTTTCAATTCTCGTAAGTAGGTTTCCAAGTCCTTGTCTCCCCTACCCGACAGATTGATGACAACTACTTCATTTTCTTTGAATTGCTCCTTCTTTAGCACAGCTAATGCATGAGCGGACTCTACAGCTGGGATGATACCTTCCAAGCGGCAAAGCTCCATCCCAGCGGCCATCGCTTCCATGTCGGTAACGGCGAAAAAATCGGCTCGCTTTGTGTCGTGTAAATGCGCATGTACGGGGCCAATACCGGGATAATCCAAACCTGCTGAAATGGAATAAGGCTCAACGACTTGGCCATCTTCGGTTTGCATCAACAAGGTTTTGCTACCGTGTAAAACACCTGCTCTCCCGATAAACGTCGTCGCAGCAGATTCGCCAGTACTAATCCCTAGTCCTGCCGCTTCTGCACCTATTAAACGCACCTGTTCTCTATCCAAATAATGGTAAAAAGCGCCCATTGCATGACTTCCCCCTCCTACACAGGCAATGATACAATCTGGATCTTCCTTGCCGGTTTGCTCTTTCAACTGCCATTTCATCTCTTCGCTTATCACGGACTGAAACCGCGCCACCATATCAGGATAAGGGTGTGGCCCTACGACAGAACCGATAATATAATGAGTATCAACTGGATTACTAATCCAATGGCGCATGGCTTCATTGGTGGCATCTTTGAGCGTTCTGCTTCCCGACATGGCGGGAATAACCTTTGCTCCAAGCAATTTCATACGGCCTACATTCGGTTTTTGCCGCTCAATATCCACTTCGCCCATATAAACGATGCAATCCATTCCCATCAAAGCGCAAACCGTGGCGGTAGCTACGCCGTGCTGTCCTGCACCTGTTTCTGCTATGATGTTTTTCTTCCCTAAACGCTTGGCTAGCAGTATTTGCCCTAGGGTATTGTTTACCTTATGCGCTCCGGTGTGGTTCAAGTCTTCTCGTTTCAAGTAGACTTTTGTCCCGTACTTTTCGGAGAGGCGCTTGGCAAAGTACAAGGGGGAAGGCCGCCCCACATAGTCTTTCAAGAGTTGTTGGAATTCCTCTTGAAAACTAGGCTCTTCTATGATGTCGAGGTAGCGAGTACGCAATTCCTCTACATTGGGATACAACATTTCAGGAATAAAAGCGCCCCCAAAATTGCCGTAATATCCTCGCTCATTTACTTGATAGGTCGTCATTTTTATTGTTCAATTACGAATTAGAAATTACGAATTAAGAGTTTTCCCTCACAACGGCTTTAACTCTTGATTCTTAATTTTTAAAATAAGTTTTTCTAGTAAGCTAATGTCTTTTAAAGCTGGAGAAAGCTCAAACTTACTATTTACATCCAAGGCTTTTAATTGGGGGAGCTTCAATTCCTTCAGCGCCGAAATGTTTTCTACGTCTATTCCTCCACTCAAGAAGAAGGGTTTATTCAAGGAATATTGCTCCAAAATCTTCCAGTCAAAAGCAATTCCGTTGCCGCCTCGCTGCTTGCCTTTCGTATCGAAAAGAAAATAAGCACAAGCATTTTGATAAGGCACTAAACGTTCAAAATCAAAGGATTCTCCTACGGAAAAGACTTTTATGACTTGCAATCCTGCTTCTTGTAGTTCCATGCAATAGGCAGGAGATTCATCACCATGAAGTTGCAAGAAATCTAGTCCGTATTTTTGTGCTAAGGCTAGAACTTTTTCCTTGTCTTCATTGACAAAAACGCCTACTTTTTTAGTCGTCTCTGGAACAAGATTCGCATTAGCTATGCTAAAATCTTTTCCTACATAACGAGAAGATTTTTCAAAAAAGATAAAACCTATATAGTCGGGTGCTAGAGATAGCAGTGCTTGGATGTTTTCTTGCTCTCGCATCCCGCAGACTTTTAGTAGTAGTTTGTTTTTCATGGTATTCAAATTGGATGTAAAACCTGTGCTCCCGATAGCTATCGCGGACTAAACCTTTGGACGTCAACTTCTCCGTTTTTGGTGCAGAAAATAAAATGTAAATTCGTCGTTTTGGCGTTTTTTTAACCATATAAGACATCTAAGAAGATATAAGCATAACGTGACGTACTAGACACCAAAGACTTATAAGGAGGTCTGCGACCTTTTTAAGACACATAAGCTAAATACTTGGTTCTGGCTGTGCCAGCTTAGAATCTTAGCGCTTTAATGCGACTATGCTTTCATTCCCGCTTTATGATCGCTCTTATTCAAATGAGCGTTAGGGAGAAACTGGAAGCTACCCGCGAACTTAGGCAATCAGTACATTCTCCATCCTAAATTCTCCATTTTCCATCTCCCTAAGCGTTTCGATGAAGCGGGCGCAGGCTTGTTCTGGACGGCCATTTTGCATAAAATGTTCTCCAATTAAAAAGCCTTGAAATCCAGCTTGTTTTAATTGGTAGACGGTTTCAGGACTAGAGATACCGCTTTCTGAAACCTTGACAAATTCTTGAGGGATTTTATCCAATAAGCCAAGGGAAGTTTCGACATTGACCTCGAAAGTAGTCAAATCACGATTATTGACCCCGACTAAATCGACGTAAGGATTCAAATGTGTATTTAGCTCTGCTTGGTTGTGTACTTCCATTAAGACTTCTAAACCTAGGCTTTTGGCAAAACTAGCTAGCGTCGCCAACTGCTTAGGTTGCAAGGCTGCGGCAATCAGAAGGATAGCGTCTGCGCCGATAGAACGTGCTTCTACGATTTGGTATTCATCAATAATAAAATCCTTGCGTAGAATGGGGCAATAGTTGAATTTACGCGCAGTCTTGAGGTCTTCGTTTTTACCACCAAAAAAATGGCCATCTGTCAAGACTGACAAGGCGGAAGCTCCTGCCTGCATGTAGCCGATAGAGGTACGTTCTACACTTACATAGGGATTGATATTTCCTTTGGAAGGCGATTTACGCTTGATTTCAGCGATGATCCCAGCGAGGTCTTCCCGTAGCAAATATTTGCATAGTGACACCGTCGGGGAGGAGCTGTAAATGCTTTGTTCTAGCAATTTTGTGGGGTAAAGTGCTGCTCTTTCGGCAACTTCTTTTTGCTTGTGGGCGATGATTTTTTCTAAAATATTCATGAGGATTGTGAATTAAGAATTAGGAATGACGAATTAGGAGTTTTTCTCACGGCGATTTTTACGTAAATCTTTTCTGCTTGACAAAATTGAGGTCGTAGAAGTGTTTTTACATCAATTGATGAAGAGTTTAAAGGATTTCAGGGCTTTCCCTGATTTTAAAGATTCTCTGGCTAAGGCTATGGCTTCGGGCATTTCTACGTTGGAACGGGCGCAACGAATCGCGGCAGCGGCATTGGCTGTAACGACTTCGTTTTGGGATTCGGTTCCATTGCCTCGCAAAATCTTTTCAAACAACTTGGCGGCTTCTTCTACTGTTTTTCCTCCTTTGAGGGATTCAGGTGTTAGCCTTTTTAAGCCAAAATCATTGGGCATACAGAGTTTTTCTGCTTGGTCGGTTATCATTTTGAAGCGCCCTGTCAAGGAAATTTCATCATACCCATCTAGGGAGTGGACGATGGCAAAACGCTTATCGCTCTGCTGGTATAGATAGCCGTACATCCGGGCTAGTTCTAGACTGAATACGCCGACCAACTGCCGACGTGGAAAAGAAGGATTGACCATCGGCCCAAGCATATTGAAGAAGGTTTTGACACCCAATTGTCTACGAATCGGTGCTACTTCTTTCATGGCTGGATGAAATAAGGGGGCGTGAAGGAAGCAAATCCCTGCTTTATCGATTTTGCGCTCTAGCTCTTCCTTGTCATTGGTGAATTTATAACCAAAATATTCGATGACATTGGAGGAACCCGAAACGGAAGATACGCCATAATTGCCGTGTTTGGCTACCTTTACACCTGCGCCTGCTGCTACAAAAGAGGCTAATGTCGATACATTAAAGGTGTCTTTTCCATCGCCTCCTGTCCCGCACAAATCAATGGGATCGTAGGCGGAAAGGTCGATAGGAATGCATAAATCCAACATCGCATCGCGAAAACCTTCTAGCTCTTCTAAGCGTATGCCGCGCATGATGAAGACGGTCAAGAAAGAGGCAATTTGAGCGGGGTTGTATTTCCCGCTTGCGATGTCTTTCAAGATTTCCTTGGCCTCGGTATTGGTGAGGTGTTTATGATCGAATAAATGATTGAGTATGTTTTTCATTGTTTAGTTTTTTTTGCCACAAAGAGCACAA
>JAHDHB010000317.1:0-6102 GCA_020631545.1 Saprospiraceae bacterium
ACGTTTAGGAAGACGGCCACATCCTTATGCTGAACCACCTGAAACAGTGCCGAATACAAACGGATAGCGGGATTAGCTGCCCAAAGAACAATTATTGAACTACTAATTTTTTCCTTCTTTGGCGCAGCATATGTCCATACATCTTAGGGAAAAATAGAAAATAAGCTATGAAAATAATAAACAGAACGCCATTGATAAGTGAAATATCCCAGCCATTTAAGTTGATATAGGAGAAAAGAATCAAAATTTCTCCAGTTACTCCGAGAGGATACAAGGCTAAGAATAAGGAGTATCTAAGAAACGTCAATCCATTTATTTCCTTGCCCAACAAGCCTAGAAAATAAAAACTATAGCGTACAATTTCCGTAAGTCCCCAAGCTATCCAAACCATATGCAAGCCCGTTATCCCAAGTAATTCAAGATAAGCATCAGATGGTAAAAGGTTGATTAAGAAAAGGATAAAAATACGAGAACCTACTTGGAGCGCGGTCGTTAGGGGAGGGGAGGATACCCATCGGATTTGAGCATGTAGGACTTCGAGAATAGCCATTCCTTGACTGATATTCAGTAACAAAAGTGCAGTGCTATCCAATTGAAACCCAGTGACGAGCCCATACACCAAAAAGGCCAACCACCCTAAAAATGCAATAAGGTTGTAGGCCAACAAGTAATTCTTTTTCATGAAAAATGATGTTTTTTACTAGTGTCGTGTCAAGTTAAAAGCTACTCGCCACTCTTTACTTTACACGACACTAGAAGGAAGCTAGATTAATTTGCTGTCTATCGCTCTAGTGGTACCGCTCAATACTAAAGAGAAAATAAGCCGACTACAGGGATAGTCGTCTGTTCCTTGTTTTCTCTAAAAAGGATACTGATTTTTTTCGATACCATAATCTGCGATAGCACGTCTCCATTCCTTCGGATTAATGTCGTATTTAGGCAGTAGCAGATTTAAGGCATAGAGCATCATTTTTTTCTCGATACCATCGGCATAGCTATTAATAGCATCTTTCCCAAATTTCCTTACTTTTTCTAGGGATTCGTAGAGATACAATTGAACAATTTTCCACTGGATGTTAGCATTGGTTTTGTCAATTCCTGTTTGTTTGGCTACCTTTTTTGCTCGTAGATAAGCAGATTCTGCAATGAAAGAAGTGGCCAAGATGTCTGATAAATTCATGACAATTTCTTGTTCATCTACCATTTTTTTACCTAGTTTTTTACCAGCAGCCCCAGAAATTAATAGGAAAACTTTCTTAAAATTGGCGATGATTTTTTGCTCATCCGTACTACGGAATGGGAGCATTTGGCCTAGGAGGTACATTGGTATTTTTTTGCCAGCGCCCATTAGATCCACTTCTTTGGTTTTCAAAGCGCGCTTCGTTAGCTCTGCAACAGAAAGCATACGATTGATTTCGTTCGTTCCTTCATAGATGCGTGTAATGCGGGCATCTCGATAACCCATTTCAATTCCCGTTTCAACAGCATACCCCATTCCTCCATGAATTTGTAGGACTTCGTCAATGGCATAATCCAACACTTCGGAACCCACTACTTTTAAGATAGCGCATTCGATGGCATATTCTCGTATGGCTTTTAGCTTTGCTTCGCTTTTAGAAATCCCTTGGTTTTCAAATTCTCCTTGCTTGATGTCGATATTTTTACCGATACGGTATAAGGCCGATTCTGTAACATGCGTTTGCATGATAATCTCTCCAATCTTATGCTTTATAGCACCGAAATCCGAAATAGGTTTATCGAATTGGATTCGTTGTTTTGCATATTCAATGCCTTTGCCAACGGCAAATTTACAGCCGCCAATCGAACTAGCACATAGTTTGATACGGCCAGTGTTTAGGATGTTGAGTGCTATTTTAAATCCACCACCTCTTGTGCCCAAAAGATTATCCAAGGGCACGGGACAATTTTCGAAGAAAACTTGGGTTGTAGAAGAGGCTTTGATGCCTAGTTTCTTTTCTTCTTTGCCAATGGTAATGCCTCCAAAGACTTTTTCGACTAGGAAGGCTGATAAACGCTCATCATCTTCAATTTTTGCAAAAACAATGAACAAATCAGCAAAACCGCCATTCGTTATCCACATTTTTTGACCATTGATGAGATAATGATTACCGTCGGTAGATAAGGTGGCTTTGGTCTTACCTGAATTTGCATCTGAACCAGCAGAAGGCTCTGTGAGGCAGTAAGATGCCTTGATTTCACCACTAGCAATACCTGGGAGATACTTTGCTTTTTGTTCCTCCGTTCCGTAGTAAACGATAGGAAGGGAACCGATGGATGTTTGTGCCCCAATCGTGGTCGCAAAAGAAAAACCCAAGGCTAGAGACTCACCAATGCGAAGCCCTGTATTAAAATCCAAGTCCATTCCTCCAAATCGTTCTTCAATAGCGGTTCCACAAAGCCCCAACTCTGCTGCACGATGAAAAACCTCAAGAATGAGCGGTAAATCTTTAGAAGCTTCCATTTGTGCTGCCTTTTCTATTCCTATAGAATGGACTTCCTGAATAAAGAAATCTTCTACGGTTTGGGCTAGCATTAACTGTTCTTCATCCCAATCCTCTGCTGTAAATATTTCTGTGGTTGGGGCATCTTCCACTAAGAACTGTCCTCCTCCCTGAACAGGAATTTTTGAAGAATGCTTTCGTGTTGTGTTTTTCGCTGGTGCTATCGGAGCGGTATTCGTTGTCATAATGATGAAAATTGGTTTTTAAACGGAAAAAATACGATTTATGATGTTAGATGTATGAAAACCTCATGGCGTAAATTATTATTTGCTAGCAAATAATAAACATCATACTTCTTACATCGTATTTTGAAGAAGAGCCTTGTCAGAGTGGCTTCAAAGTTAGCTTTTCAAGTAATTGTGAATCATATTTAACAAGGAGTTTTTCCAATGTTTACTGTTGATTTTGGGGATAAAAACGGCTTTATCTACAAGTTCAAAATCGGGTAAGTATAACTTCTCAAAACCAATGATTAAGGCCCAAAGATTCGCAAAAATCAATTGAGGCATATCGTTGTTTTCTATACTACCTTCCTCTTGTCCGTTGTGGATTAATTCCATGATTAGGAGGGCAGGTGACCACTGATTTTGTTGTAGTTTTTCAAAGAATGGACTAGATTTCATGCCTTCTGTGATTCCATGAAAAAGAGAATCTTTGCGCATAGAAAGGGTTAAGGATATATAAGTAGAAATAACTTCTTGAAATTGAAAGTTTTGCTCGGAAAAAGCGAGGTATTTTTTTACTATTCCCATGAGTTGTTCTAGGCAATTTTTATGTTCCAATTCTAATTTGGCTTCATTAATAACACTGACACTCAGTTCGATGGCTTTTAACACTACCGCTAAATAAAGTTCTTCTTTATTTTTATAGTAAAAATAAACTATTCCTACACTCACACCAGCCTCTTTTGCTATATCCTTGATCTTCGTACTGCCAAAACCTTTTATAGCAAAAATTTTGGCTGCTGAATCGATAATCTGTATTTCTCTTGCCTGTCGTTCTAAAGCACCCATTTAATAGTTGGTAGTTAAAAGTTTAGAGTTAGGAGTTGACCGTTATGGCTATTTGGGGGGATGTATGCATGTGTTTTGGATGCATTTGATGCAAAGATACAGCTATTGAATAATTATTCAAATTTATTGAACAAAAATTCAAGTTTAGGGAAATTGTATGTGATTTATGGTTTTGGTATTAGATTATTGAGTTAGTGAAGAGACAGGGCAATTCCAAAATCTATGAAGTTCATGCTATATTGCTCACTCGCTGTAGAGCTTCTTTCTCTAAAAAAACACTATATTTGCGCTGAAAACAAACATATTAAGATGAAAAAGCAATTTTTTGTAACTGGAATCGATACAGAGATAGGAAAAACGGTTGTTTCGGCAATTTTGACCGAAGCGCTAAAGGCAGATTATTGGAAGCCTATTCAATCAGGTGATTTGGAGAATAGTGATAGTATGAAGGTGAAATCTTTGATTGGGAATTCCAAGACGGTCATACATCCAGAGGCTTATCGACTAAACACACCAGCTTCTCCACATTATTCCGCTGCTTTGGATGGCGTAGAGATAAAGTTGAATGCTATTCAGCTACCAGAAACAGATAATGATTTGATTGTAGAAGGCGCAGGAGGTTTGATGGTTCCACTTAATGATCAATTTTTAATCATTGATCTTATCGAAAAACTAGCTTTGCCGGTTGTTTTAGTTTCAAAAAATTACTTGGGAAGTATAAACCATACTATGCTGTCCATAGAAGTACTAAAACAACGAAACATCCCTATAGCGGGTATTATTTTCAATGGAAAAAGAACACCTTCTACGGAAGATTACATTTTGAAATACAGTGGCTTGATTTTGCTTGGACGCTTAGAAGAAGAGGCGGAGATCAATCCGTCTATCATAGAAAAATATGCGAAGCAAATAGATACTTCGGTACTAAATCAAAGCTCCTTGCCGTTGACTACTCCTCGGTCTTTTTAGGGATAATATTTGTTTCTTCCCCAAAATACTCAACAAAACGACGCATTTCGTTGGCCAGTTTGTGGTTTTTAGTCGCATTGAAGTAGGTATCAGCAAGACCTCTCATGGTTTGGTAGAAAAAACGATCCATTTCTTGGATTTGCATTTCAGTTGTCCAAAGGTCAATTTTCAAAGTATCCCGATGCTCTTTGTCGAAAAGGGAGATTAATATGGCTTTGCAGTCTTGGGCGCTGCTATCAGGAGATTGATCATCGGCATCCCAATCCATATGAACAGGAACGTTTTTGGCATCAAGCCCAACGTTTATTTTGATTGCTTTAGTCTGAACTACTTGATCTTTCATAAAATAAGACGATTAGATTTAGTTACATGCGCTGAATAGCGTCAGATTCATAGGTATGTATTCCTGCTTGGTTAGAAAGAGCCGTTTTAACCATAGCATTGGCTACTATTTTTCCTTCAATGGGACGGTATTTTAGCAGCTTACCCGATGTCATAAAGTTAAATGCTTGACCCAATTTTACCGCTATCTCTTCACCAAAACGATGCTCTTCTCGCTCACCAACAAGCACCGCAGGGCGAAACAGGTGAATTCCTGAAAAAGGATAATGTTTGACAGCTTCTTCAAGTTGTCCTTTAACCTTATTGTAGAAAAAAACGGAGTTGGAATAAGCCCCAATAGAAGAAACGAGCAGAAATTGTTGGCAATGATTTGCTGCTGTCATTCGTGCGATTTCATTACCATATGTAAAATCAACTTTATAAAATGCCTCCTTACTCCCTGCTTTTTTCATGGTCGTTCCTAAGCAGCAAAAAACATCATCACCAAGAAGTAAATCTTTATAAGTACTTAATTTTTCAAAGTTTATAAGGTGTTGTTCTAGTTTTGGGTGTTTTATCGGTAGCTCTCTTCTTCCAAAGGTTTTTACCTTGTTATAGGATTTATTTTCAAGTAAAATACGTAAGCAGTAGCCTCCGACTAGTCCGGATGCTCCAAACAAAAGAGCTGTTTTTTCTTTTTTGCGTAAATCCTTCATGATAAAAAACTTAGAAATAATAAGTCAAGAGGTCTTTTTTCTTAAGCGCAAAGGTAGGTTTAAAAAAAGAAGGAAGGAAGAAGTATACAGGATTTTTTGCTAGGATTGCTGCGAATCTATTAATATCCTAAAATGGTCGTCGATTTATTTTTAAGCCCATTAGGTTGTTATATATTCATAGGAAGGATAGTTTTTGCAATTCTTTTTTTTGTGACGCATTCTTAGAATGGGGCTAAAGTTGTTGTTGCGAGGTGTAGTTGGCTATATTTTTTTAAAAAACTGCTACTCAACCAAGAAAAAAATATTAAATGATTATTAATGGACAATAAAGATACTATTTGAAAGGTTATATTTAAAACGTAAACCCTAAGCCTGATTTTGTAAAGGCTTGTTTGTAAATAAGATAAGTTTAGTGACATCATTTTTCGTGAAATGTCAGCCCAAAAATTGGAATTGTAGGGTAAAAAATACTAAATTTGGTTGAAGAATAAATGGAGGGGAACCTTTTAATTGTTTAATACGTTTTAATCCTAAGTAGGAGCTTGATTTTTAACACCTAAA
>JAHDHB010000317.1:6112-7889 GCA_020631545.1 Saprospiraceae bacterium
TTTAGGGATTTCTAGCGTATAAGCTTCTTTTGAGGCTTGTATCCTTGTATTTGTTACAATATTTCGATTTAGCGATATTGTTTCCTTTAGTATTGAATGAATAGCACCTTGAAGTAATATTATAATTTTTTTGTTAAAGACAAGTATTTACCAACTTAGGGCATCATGAAAAAATATTTTTGCTAATTCTACATGGATTCGGAAGGCTCCTATGGTTAATTTCAAATTTATTATAGTAAAATAGGCACTTATTTTTTCAAAAAACTCTCAAAAAACGAAAACTCGAACAGTACGAATCATGAAAAACTTCATACTATTAATATTTTTGGCTCATTCTGTGTTACTTTTTGGCCAATCTCGCGAGGCAAAAATCGCTTTTAATAAGGCAATAGTGCATTATAACCAAGGTAGTTATGACTTTGCAGTACCTTATTTGCAAGAAGCGATCTCCGACTCTCCTGAGTTTGAAGCGGCACATCGTTTATTAGCAACTTGCTACGAGAATAAAAACGAAACGGGAAAAGCTATAAAAAGCTATAAACGAGTGCTTAGCATCTCTCCAAATCAAGAAAAAGTTTGGTTTAATTTAGCTCTTCTATATTTAGAAGATGAACAAGAGGATAAAGCCATTGAATCGTTGAAAAAAGCCATTGAGGTTAATCCCAATTATGCGAATGCGCACAAACAACTAGGCATTTTAACGGCTCCTAAAAAGACGACTACTTCCGAAAAACATCTTGCAAAGGCTAATGAGTTAGCTCCTCCATCTAATGTGGAGTATAGTCTTGCCATAGATCTTTATAAAAAAGGAGAGTATGACAAAGCGCTAAAGAATGCTAAGAAGGCTGTCGAAAATAAACCGTCGGCTAATACTTATTATCTACTAGGGATGTGTCAACAAAAAAGTAACCAGATTAAAGCGGCGATAGCTTCTTATAAAAAGGCATCGGAAGAAAAATCGGATTATTATGATGCTTACCTAAATATAGGTGTCCTTAGTTATAATGAAGGTATCTTTAAAGATGCCGCCGAAGCTTTTGAGAGTGCCATTACGATTAAGTCTGATAACGGAAAATTGTATAAGTTTCTTGGTCGTTCTTATCTTAATATGAAGCAAGAAGAGAAGGCCGTTGAAAACTTAAAGGAGGCTGTTCGTTTTAATTATGATGATGGCGAATGCCATTATTACTTAGCAAAAGCTTACCAAGCAACTGGTGAAACAGAATTGGTTTCCAAGCATTTTCAAAAGGCTAAAAGCCTTGGATTTGAAGGAGCAGAAAAGGGGGTGAAGAACATGGTAACCAAATTCTATAATAATGGTATTCGTTCTTACCAAGCACAGGATTATAACAAAGCCGTAAATTGGTTTAGAAAGGCAGTTAAGGAGGATCCTAACAATGAACGCTTTCATTTTAATTTGGGCTTGGCTTATGGCAAAACGGGACAGAATGAGAAAGGAATGGAGGCTTTGAAAAAAGCAATAGAGCTAAACAATAAATATGCGAAAGCACACTTAGCACTTGGTAATTTGTACTATAACACAGGATTAATGCCACAAGCTGCCGTGAGTTATGAAAACACGGTAAACACAGGGATTAATGATGCGGAAATGAATTATATTCTTGCTAATACATTGTTTCATATTGAGGAGTACGAAAAGGCGATGAAGTATTACAAAAGCGCCATCAATAAAGATCCTAAAAATGCGGATTATTCTTATAACCTAGGACTAGCCTTAGTCAAATTAGGTAAATTCAATGCGGCAATAAAGCAATTT
>JAHDHB010000318.1 GCA_020631545.1 Saprospiraceae bacterium
CATTAAGCGATAGCGTCGAAAATTCTTACTATCTTGTAGGACTTATGAGTTGAACGACTAGGAAGGCATGGTGCTGCTTTTACATAGCAAATGCCTTTCTATTTCTATCAAAAAATAAAATCATGGACAGGAAAAATTTTATCAAAAAGTCATTGCTTGCAGGCATTGCAGGAGCGCTCCTTCCGCATTCCTCAAAAGCCAAATCGAACAAGGAGAAATCAACCTACGACAAACTGATGAAACAGGTAGGATTTAATCATTTACCTAACGAAAAAGGAGTTACAACCATGAATACCGTATTACATAAAGCCAATACTAGAGGGCAGGCCAATCATGGCTGGTTAGAAGCAAGGCATTCCTTTAGTTTTGCCAGTTATCAAAATCCAGACCGTATGCATTTTGGCGTACTAAGAGTTCTGAATGATGATAGGATTGCGCCTTCAAGGGGCTTCAGTACCCATCCTCATGATAATATGGAAATCATTTCTATTCCCCTAGAAGGTGCTTTAGAACATAAGGACAATATGGGCAACGGCGCTATTGTAAAAGATGGCGATGTGCAAGTGATGAGTGCGGGAACTGGGATTACGCATAGTGAATTCAATGCCAATAAGGATCAGGATATGAAGCTGCTTCAAATCTGGTTATTTCCCAACAAAAGAAATGTGGTGCCTAGGTATGACCAGATTTCCATTAAAGATATTGAAAAGAAAAACGCTTTCTATCAAGTACTTTCGCCAAGTTCTAAAGACCAAGGCGTTTGGATTCATCAAGATGCTTGGTTTCATTTAGGCCGTTTTGATAGGGAAACAACCACCAATTATAAGATCAACAAGCCGGGCAATGGGGTCTATGCTTTTATTATAGAAGGTACCGCAGAAATTGAAGGCCAACATCTGGAGAGAAGGGATGGCTTCGGCATCTGGAATACCCATGAATTTAAGGTGAAAGCATGTAGCGGCAGCCGAATTTTGTTGATGGAGGTGCCAATGGAAATTTCTTAATGAATTAGGAATGACGAATTGACCGTTTGGACGTGGGAACTCCAACAAATTCTGTAGGAGTTTTCTGGGTGTAATCATGGGGTTTAACTTGTGATCAAAATTGGTTTTACATTGCTAGCATAAAAATCCGTGGTTTCTTACAAGCCAATCCGATCCTGAATCTCTAATTCTGTGCTATAATCAATTCGTCTTTCAACGGGTACTTGCAACTCTTTGCTGTTTATTTTTTTAGCCTGTTCTTTTACAAAAGCTGTGATATCAGTGATTTCGACGATCCACTCTTCGTTGAATTGATGAAAGGTTGTTCCTTTAAGGCCGAGCTGAATGGCTCTTCTTTCCAACTTTTGTCCTGTAGGAGAATGGTCGGGATCCCACTGTAGTCGAACATCGGATTGGGCTAGGGCATTTTTCCAAGCTTCGTTTGTTGGAAAATTACTAGCGGCAAAACTAGAAGGCACGGCACGGCGCAAAATCTCATCGAAGCCCGCTTTCTTCAAACGGATGGCTAGAATGCTGGTTTGATTTTTTTTCGTTGCCCAGCCCGCTCGATACATCATCCACATAAAATTGGGTTTAATCCAAGTCATGCGAGTCAAGGAAAAATGCGCTCCACCAAACTGCTGATTCGCTACAGCATACTTGGCAATTTGATCGTTGTAAGCTTGGTATACGACAAGCGTTTCGCCATCGCTTTGAGCTACAATATGTTTTCCTTTTTTGGGTAGTTTTGCTTGTTGTTCGATATAGTTTTCTGTGTTCATTCCCTGATTTTTTGTGGAACGCGTATCGTTATTTTTTACAAATGAGTCCACTATTATGACATGAGCTGATCTCACAAAGGTCAAGAACAACCACTTTCCAACAAGCACAACGTTTGTTCGTCCGCATTTAGTTCCACCTGCACGCCTATAGGGAGCGTAATCATGGGGTGGGTATGGCAACAATCATATTCCGCAAGTACGGGAAAATCAACTGTTCCCATTACTTCTTTCAAGATTTCAAACGGTTTTCTTCCAGAGCCACAAGCGTTAAATTTCTCATGTTTTCCTAGGACTAAACCACCAATACGATCAAAAATGCCGTTGATTTTTAGATGAGCAAAAGAGCGTTCTATCGTAGGAGCATCTTTCAAACTATCTTCGATGACAAGGATATCGCCTTCTTGAATTTTTGGCATATACGGACTTCCATAAATGCCCAACATCGTGTTTAAGTTTGCAACGATTAAACGCCCTTGTGCCTGTCCTGGGTGTACTGTGATTAATTTATTAGGCATCAGTTCTTTAGGCGCTTTTTGTTGTTCCCAAGGAATATATTCCTCCGTCCAAGAGGTAGGATTGTTGAGAAGCAAAGGCGTTTGTGGATTGACTAAGATTTGTGAAAAGTACTTAAACGTCTCTTCCACAACGTCTCCTTGTTCTCCAAAAGAAGCGACTAAGGCTGGGCCATAAAAAGTTACTAAATCGACTTGGGAATAAATACCTAACAATAGAGCCGTGACATCAGAATAGCCAATAAAAAGCTTCGGATCTTTGCGAATAGCCTCATAATCAATGTAAGGCAATAAGGAATTCGAATTTGCACCCCCAATCGTAGACATGATACAGCGTACCTCAGGATTTCGAATCAATTGGTTGAATTCTTCTGCTCGTTCTCGTATACTCCCCGAACGGTAGAAGTCATTTTTTCCTGTCAAACTACCCTCTACGAGTTCAAAACCTTTGTTTTCAAGGAAATGCTTGGCTCTTTTAAACCGTTTTGGAGCCCAATGGGTAGCAGCAGAAGAAGGCGAAAAAAAACCAATTTTATCACCTTTTTTTAAAGAAGGAGGAAATATCATAACGCTTTATTTGCTAGCTTTTTAAGCTTAAGGATATTGCGCTAGCAATCCAAATTGCCACAAATGAAAACGGAAATGCATATAATGGAATAACTCTAGATCTTCGAAAGGCATTTCTCCCATAAAAGCACTATAAGGAATATAGTCTGGATTGGCCTCCCAAAAATCATAAAACCGTTGGGTTGCTTCAGGAATGATGGAGATGGCTTCTTCGAGAGAGCTGTATTTTAAGGGCGGCAAATCCGCTTTGGTCTTATCACTAGGACGATGTTGAATAACCGAACCATTTTTGACAAACTTTTGAAAACCTAATTGCCTTTTATTGGCAGGCGTTTCTCGTTCACCTTCATGTTTTTTAGCCGAAGCTTTTATTGACCAAGTTAAATGCTCGACCATATGTTGCGGCGTCATTAGGCCAAACTTTCCTTCTTGGTCTGGGCTTAGGTTTTCCAGAATTTTTGGTAACTCATTTATAAGGAAATCTCTTTTGTTCGTAGCTGTCATTTTCTTAAAAATTATTAAGTATTGTAAAGCATTAGCATTGATTTCATAAAGCTACAATTTTTTTTCTTGAAAATGATTGATACTACAACTTCCGTTAGCTATATCTTTATAAACTTCTCATTCTTTGTACTACCTTCTTCATTCATGATTTGAAGGAAATAAAAACCTGAAGGAAAATCATTTACATCAAAAACGATGGAGTTTAGCCCCTTGGCAAAATCATATTCTTTGAACATAAAAATATGGCCTGCTACATTGGTGATAATTACGGTAGCAATTTGATTACTATCAAACTGTAAATCGGCATTTAAGCTCGTTTTTACAGGATTAGGAAACAAGCGTTCGATATAAACCTCTTCGGTGCAATCTCCTTCGACGAGAATGACTTCTGAATAACTTATTCTTTCATCATAACTTACAATTTTTAGCCGATAATACGATAAATGCCCGGTTTCTACGTCTTTATAAAGGTAGCGATTCATCTCCATAGAGGTTCCTGCTGCTAGGACTTCCCCTACGGTATAAAAATTAAAACCATTAGTACTTCTTTCAATCTCAAAACGGTCGATGTTGGATTCTGAAAATGTTATCCATTCTAAAATCGCATCACATTTGTCAGCTTCACCAATAAATTGAACAAGATTAATATCTGGAGTCATAGGTTCGATGCATAACTTCTCCAGATACAAACCTTTTAAGGTAGAAGCAAAAATAGCTGAGGTTCTTGAACTTTCGCCGTCATAACTGGTAGCTGCAATGTCCTCAACACAAACGGTATAGATAAAGCCTGTGACGGCCTCATCGGCTAAGAGATTTGCATGATTGGCCGCGTTAGTGGTATCATCAAGGATAAAATTTCCTTCAAGGCCGATAGGATAATAGATGTTGCTTATGTCGACTCTTTCCAAGTTATCATAGAGGCAAACACCAGATCCCGTGCTGCTCCATGCACTTTTTGTAGCGATGGTAGGCGTACTACTGCCGGCTGGAACCCCAAGCGTAGGACTGTTGAAAAAGCCGTTGGGCTGTACCATAAGGTGTTCCTGAAGCGCCTTTAAATACAATGGACCCCGATTCGAAGGCAGAACCAGGAGAATTTATGCCACTCGTAAGTACATTAATATCCTCTGCCTTAATGGTAATGTGTGTAGCAAAGTCGACTGTAATCGAGTAGCAGCGAACATCGCCCGTACTAGAGCTAGTTTCTAAGGAATTTCCCATAGCCATTCTTCCTTCTAGTCCCATTGCTGTAGCCGTTATCTGGTGCAAGGTGCTGTTGGCCTCCAACTCCACCCCCGAGTAGGGATCAAAAGTATCCCAGATTTCAAAGCTGATAAACAGATCATCTAAGCCGGGTTTTTTAGCCTGTTTTTCAACAACTTCTTCAAGAATGTCGAAGCCAAAAGTACCCGAGGTTTGATGGATTCCATTGGCAATTTCTCCTTCATCAAGGGTTGGAAAATTGAATACATCTGTATTAGAAAAATCAATATTCAACTCATGCAGCGTCACCCCAGTACATAAGCTCTGCGTTCTACTCTCTTCCGCTAATAAAAACAAAAAGAATAGTAGATAGTAAATCTTTTTCATTCGGGTCGTGTTTTTTATTTTTCTACGGATAAGAAATGTCTATTTCTTATGATGAATCTGCTACCCTATTCTAAAATCGGGTAAGATTCCAAGCGTTTTTGCCGGAGGAATTTTCTTGACTATTTCTTGAAAAGATTGATTTACAGTGAAAAACGTGACAGTGAAGAGAACTCCTTTACGCTTTAGAAGATGTTTTACTTTTAATAATAATGCTTGGCGTTTTTAAAGGAATGTGTGACGGTGCAAATAGTAAAGCGAATTTTTTCTATGATTGAGTCTTTGATTCTACTCCGAGGAGTAGGGAGTACAAAAAATTGATTTACGATGTAAAATATGGGGGAATTAGTTACTAAGAGTGTGCTTTTGTGTTGAAATGGTATCCTCTACGTTCTACATCTAGTTTTTATAGAAATAAAAAAGTCGATATCCTAAGGTAGGAAAATCGACTTGACGAGTGTTTTGCTCAACGTATATAAAATCTATTGAACCAGCATTTTCTATGGAATGAGTGACATTTATGACAATATCAATATTAAAAATGACACTAGGTTAGGTTATGGCTCTGTATTTTGTCGAATAGGCAGAGCAAGGATTAAAATAGTATGGGACAAGTTTTTCCCATACCAAAAAAGTATATTGTTGTTAGTGGGTCAAAAAAAAGTGGCGCTGGACAGTAATAGCGCCACTAAGAGATTATAAAAAGAGTATAGGTGTTAATTAAAATTTTGCTTTTTGGCTTAAAACAAAAGAAAAATCTATTTTTTTAAGCCTGCTCAAAATTAAGATTATTTAGTAGTTTTTCAATTAGTTAAGCTGTTTTTAACTAATTGTTAACAGCTTTTGTGCTATGTTCTTGTTTGTCAGTGTTTTATATGTAGGGAGGAGTAGGGGCTAGAATTGAGCTTAGTTGTGTAGTAGTCTTGGGAAGGATGATGAAAGTCGAAAGTGTTGTTTGTATTGGCTTGGAATATAGTGATTTAGTTTGCTTTTAGTTTCGTTTTTTTTAGAAGATTCACGTTAAATAAATTTTAACAGTTTTGAGATAGGTGAATTTAAATGCTCCAAAATCAAATGGCATCAAATTAAGAAGTGCTAAAAGGAGGAAAAAGTATGAATGTAGTATACTTATAGCTTCTTAGCTACCTTATAGAGCCTCCGTCTTCTAATGATAGAGGCGTTAAAACAAAATTTCACATTGAGGAAGAATTGAACGAAGATTTTGTTTCTCCACTTCACTAAAATGGCTATCCGAACTAACGACAGCGTCGTGTTGTCCAATTTGAGGCAAGAGATTCTTCAAAGAATTTCCTTGTAAATTTAAGTGCTCTAGCTTTTTCAATTGTTGAAGTTCGGTAGGAATAATGCTAAGGCTATTAAGCGCTAAATTTAAGTTCTTCAACTGCTTTAACTGCTTAATCTCAGAAGGAATACTACTCAGGGAATTCGATTTCAAGTTTAAGACTTCCATTTTTTTTAGCTTTCCGATTTCCGTAGGCAACTCATTCAATTGGCAATTTTCTAGAGAAAGCGTCTTTAATTTTCTTAACGTGTTTATCCCCTTAGGTAAACTTTTGATGTCGTTGGGACGGTCTTTTGTTCCATCAAGGAGCACAATTTCTAACTGTGGATGTTCTAGTAGTGCGGTTGGGAATTTTTTTAATAAAACACCACGTAAATCAATCGCCTTCGTGGTAGGTGTTATAGCTTCAATGGTTTGAACAACAGGATATTCAGTTCCCATTTCATCCAACAAGTAAGTCCTTTCTTTTCCATCCTTTACTAGATGGGCTATAGCAAAACCATTACTATCAAAATGTTGAATATGGTCATATTTTAGCTCGATCACCGTATCGCCCTCTTTGTTGATAAAACCATATTTATCCGTTCCACCTTGCTTTCGAGATGCCAAAGCTAAATTGCCCCTATGGAAATGAAAAGCATCAATAATTTTTTGCTTGTGCTCATTTTCTGCTGTTGCTTTAGCAAGTGCAGCAGTCATTTTTTCCTTGGCAAGGGCTTCCGCTTCCGCTTGTTCCTTAGCGATTCTTTGCTGCGTTTCAAGAAGTTCTTTTGCCGCATTGATAGCTTCTATCTGTTCATCGACGGCCTCAAATATTCGAAGATGCAAGCTCTGCCGTTCAACTAGCAGTTTGTTGTCAAAATCACAAGTTTCCAAATATTGAAGCCCAATAAGTGCCTCTTTCATAGCACCCTGTTCATAAGCATATTCCGCTTCGCCTAAAAGCGTTTCGCAATCAGATTGAGCCAGAAGAGGAGCCACAAGAATCCATAGACTAATAAAAAGCAGCGCCAAACGTCTACAAGCAATAAGGCTAGTTTCCATTCCAAGAGTTTTGTTTGAGTTATTGATTATTCAGGGCAGCAAAGTCGCTAAGCATTGGCTGTTATTAGTAGCAACAACTTAATACTTAAAACATTAACTTAATCGTCCTTACACCCTAAAAATAATCCTAACTCTTAAGATACTACTTTACTTTCAAGAGCGGAAAGGATTAAGATCTTTTTTGCTAAAAATAGAATAAAAATTGCTCTAGGCCATTCTAGACCGCCCTCTTTGGCAGGGACGGTTGGTTTTAATTAATCATAATGTGGTTTTTAATTTTTCGTATTGAAATCGATGAATACCAAGTAATATTTTTCGATTTTGACAATTATATTCTGGCCTATTTGCAATTAGGCAAAAGTTCTGCACTAAGGAAAAGAGCGAGGCCTAGATTTTTGTTTCTTTTCATCATGGAGTCTACTCTCAAAAAGATGGATGCTGAATAATACTTAGCTCTAGGTAGTTGTTTGGTAAAATATAATTTGGACGCTTCGGTTTTGGAAATCCCTCACAGCGGAAACTCACCCCCCATCCCCCCCAGGGCCGGTCGGTTTTAATTTTTTATAAATTAAGAGGAGTTTATGAGCGAGTCT
>JAHDHB010000319.1 GCA_020631545.1 Saprospiraceae bacterium
TAAGGGCATGTCTCTATGTAAGTATTCATAGGCTTGAACCGCTGTAGAATTTCCTTGCGCAGGGAGTTCTGCTAGAGGTGTAAAATTTTCGCCATCCAAGGAATGTTGCAACTCAAAAAAGGCACTATTCGTCTCACTTCCCGTCTTCCAAGACAAGGAATTGCCAGAAGTTTCGACCGCCCCTTCAAACGCCAAAAGCTCAAAAGGAAGAATGATAGGGAAGGTAAAACGGCCTTGTACCGCAAGGTGATCAGACAGATCAAATATATTCCACATCCCATCCGCTATACTACGAAGAATAAGCACTTCGTTCGTTTGTGTACTAGGAATAGCATGGCTTTTTTCATACATCACATAATCCAAATATTCTTGATAAGGCGAATCCGCATAATCACTAACCAAGTAGTCATAAGTAAATGGATGTCCCATATAAACCGGCTCCTCTGTATTCAAAATCGTAAACATCGCCGTATACTCGTTCAAGAAATTCATCGTCTTTTCCACATTAAAATCCCCACCAAAAATAACGGGTTCCGCAGCAGGAATATTTTTAGCATCCATGAAAGCTTTCATTTGTGCCATTTGCGATTGACGTGTCGTTACATTCACTGGATCCAACCATGCTTGCGTGTGTGTGCCGAAGATGTGGTACAACCTGCCCAGCTTATTTATTCGCGCATACATCACCCCCTTAGCTGCAAGGCAATCATCTGCATCACAGTCATTATAGACAATATCTTCTGAATACTCAATCGGCCAACGACTAAAAATAATAACTCCACCATCTTCAAAACTCCCCGATTCATCTACAATATCCGTATAGTAAGGGTATTCCGTTGAAAGCCTTGAAGTCAACGTTGCTCTTGCCGAATTATCAAAAGCTTCATTCAAGATAAGGACATCATAATCGTGTACATGGTCGTGGATATGCTCAGCACGCGTTCCCTGATCACTAAGCGAAATCGGGGGGGTAAGCATAAAAATATTGTAAGACAAGACATTGATTGTCGTAGGATCGGTTAAATCTGCTGGATCAACGGGAAAAGGATCATGCTCTTGAATAACGTATAGAATATCATCGTAGCCCCCAGTAAAATAAGCCTCATACTTGACCGTTACCGTTTTTCCATTTAAGGTAAATGTCTGTTGGTGAAAATCGCGGTCATTGTACCAAGGATGGCTAAATCCAGGACCATCCAAGGAATGATCCATATCACTCCCAATCAAATTACCATTTAAATGCATCTTCAAATTGATACTTTCCCCACCAGAGGTAAGCGTCACCGTCAAGTAGAAGTCCGTATTATTATGAATACCAGATTCGCGATTCGACCACAATAAGTTGGTTTCTAGCTGCCATGGATTGATGACCGTACCAGAAGCCCCCCACCATTCATCCGTATCCATGGTATGAGGGCCTGTTTGGGCAGTATTTACCGTAAAAGATAAGGATGAATTGTTTTGAAAAAAAATGTCACTTTCCGCAAAAGCTACTAGGGAAGCGAACAGCAAGCAGGCAAGGACAAGCCAGCTTTTAATGGTTTGTGTAAAAAGGTTCATAGGGTAGGTGTTATAAAATACAGAAGGACAACCGTGAAGGATTGCCCCTGCTCAGGAATTAGGTTTTAATTTTAAGCTCAAACGCTCTAAAGGTTTACACTTTATGTTTGCATAGATGCAGGAATACCTTCAATCTATTTTTGCCTTCTTTAAAAATACACTAGTATCGTGTCAAGTTAAAACAAGTGCTTGAATTAATTAAAAACTTTACACAAAAAACAAACTTTAGGCGTCATATGTACATGGCAGCAAAGTCACTGAAAAGAGTTATCAGCGATAGGCAACTCCTAACTCCTAACTCTCTCCCTCTCCCTCCTTGCGCTATTTCTTTTCTCCATTCAAGTAAGCGTTCAAGTCAGGATATGCTGTCTTTAAGGCTTCGGCTTGCTTCCTCGTTATGCGAATTCCATTGATATACGCAACGACATGAGCATCTTTATGGCCATTCTCTCGAAGCTGAAGAGCAATGCTCTTTATTGTGTTGTAATCCTTCTTAAGACTTACGGTAGAACTAATGTAAAGAGAAGCTGGATTCGCTTCTATAGTTCCATCCGGATAACGAATCATAACCTCCTCTTCAAACCGTTGCTTCGAGCGTTGGACTTCTACTTTATAGGTTAAACCTTTTGATTTTTCTCTAAATCGATCAGCATCTTGTGCTTTTAAGATAGAACTAACGATAGACTCCGATTCCTCAATGACAACAGGAGTTCCCTCGGTATTAAACACCTGAATTTCAATCCTTCGATTAAGTACTTGCCCCATAAGATTATTGGAGCCGTCTTCATTTTTATTTTTTGCTCTAGGATAAATTCCTCCACAAGCTTTAACAAAAATGTTTTCTGCTTCTATCCCTTCACGGATCAAGTAGCCGGCTAAATCTCCAGCTTGTTTTGCCGATAAATAGAGCTCTCCGAAAAAATCGCCTTTATCACTTGCATGAGCGATAAAAAGAACTTTTAAACTAGGATATTTTTTCAATAAATCGGTCAGTTTCCGCATCGTAACTGTAGCGGAAGGTGACATCGAACTATCATTCGGTTTATAATTAATCGGCGAAAACTGGTAATACTCAACTTCTGCCTCCACCTTTTCCACAAGAGGTTCGTCAGGTACAACAGGTGTGTCAAGTGCCACTGGTATGACTTCGGGATCTTCTACGTTTACTGGAGGCGTTTCCTCTGCAACTACTTCTTCCACAACTACTTCTTCTACAACAGGTTCTGGAATAATTTCAGGTTCAGGCTCTTCCAAAATAACATGACTAAACACAAGGGGCGTCGAATATTGCAACATCTCCGTAAAGTAACGTCTAAAGGTGGCGACATAGAGGTCTTCTCCTCCTTGGCCTCCAATTCGTTCCGAAGAAAAATAAGCTCCAAGCGCGTTTTGAGTTATTTTGAAATACCGCTCATCTCCAGCAGAATTAATAGGCATTCCTAAGTTTTTAGGCGATGTCCAAACGGCTGAAGAATCTTTGAAAACACTGTAAAAAATGTCCAAGCCTCCAATACTTTTTAGATTATTAGAGCTAAAATACAAGGAGCGACCATCTTTACAAAGGAAAGGGGTGTCTTCATCAAAAGCAGTATTAATCTCAGGACCAAGATTTTCAGGTGTCGACCAAGCCATTTGTTCACTGTTATATTCAGAAATATACAGATCTTTTCCTCCATAACCACCAGAGCGCTTGCTAGAAAAGACAACAATAGTATCATTAAAAAAATGATGATTCCCATCCCAACTCGAAGAGTTTAGCGGAGCAGGAACTCTCTGATAACTAGCGATTTCTTCGCTATCATCAATTAGAGCGGTGTATAAGTCCCCGTCTTCAAAATTTTCATTTCGAAAGACATACATGGCATCTCCCTTTTTGGTAAAACCATAAAGAATGTCATGCCTTCTAGAGTTGTATTTGACCTCTACAGGACGATGATTTTCCCAAAGCCCACGTTCCATATCGCTCTCATAAATATCCGCTCTAGGTTCACCCGCTAAGGTATCTTTGTAACCTCCAGCATTTCGTAAGCCGCCAATATTCGTACGACGTTGTGTAGAAAAATAGAGTTTATTCTCATTGATAGGAGGTGATAAAGGAGCAAATTCTTCGGCAGTAGTATTAATTTCTGATATGTTTTCTACATCTCCTAGCGGATCATTGTACAAAAGTTTCCGACCAACCACACAACGTTTAATATCATCTTTGATGGATTCACGATAGGGATCCTTCATCTTCATTTTCCCTAAATACGCCTTATAATGTCGAATGGCTTGTTCGAATTCGTAAGTCAATTGACAAGCTTGACCTAAGTACATTTGAACATCATCTGGTGCTTTTTTGTCTTTAGCTACATAATCTAAGTAATCAATTGCGCGCTCAGGACGAGTCGTTTTTAGATAGCTAATGCCTAGTAAATACTTGACTTCAATTTCTTTTGGTGCAATGATACTTTAAAAACAAGGGAATAGCAGCAGCATATTTCCCCTTGACATAAAATTATTTTACTTTCTCAAAATAATCTTTTGGACTAGATTGCGCTATAGCTAAAGTAGTTAGGCTGCTTAATAGAAAAATTATTAGTAATCTTTTTTGTTGGGCTAGAGAAACGGGATTTAGTATTGACAAAAGACAAGGGACAAAAGACAAAGGACTTATCAACGTTGTTGAAGTAAAGTCTATCATGCGTTTGTTTACGCTTTGGATTGCCCAAGACGTGTCTATGTTTTTTTTGCCAAGCATACTGCCCCGTTTTATTGCTTTATGAATGAGTATCGTGAGAAATTAATCGATATAGTTTGATACAAAAGACCGAGTTCCCCCAGTTTCTTGTTGCTCTTTTCAAGCAAGAACATGAAAATAGCATAAAAATCTTTCCTGTCCTTATAAATTCACTTGTTTTTGTTGATAAGAATATACAAGAGAATACATAAGTACTTCTTTTCCCCTAGTAACGATAAAGTTATACGCTAGAGAAACTTTCTACCATTTCTTCCGACAATCATTATACCATAATTTGTAGAACGTAAAAGGTAGCAAGCCGAAAACCTCCTAAGACTTGGATTTTTCTTAAAAAAAATTAGGCGAACTTCTTTGTATAAATACCTGAATTTTTTTCGACAAAAAAAGCCAATCCTTCAAGCGCTGTTGTTTGCAAACTTGAAGGATTGGCTAGTATATTCTAATGGTTCAATAGCGAAATTAGAAATCTCTATTCGGATCGAATTGCTCCAAGTAGTCCGCTACTCTGCGTAGGAAAGAACCTCCTAGGAATCCATCTACTACACGGTGGTCATAGGACAAGGACATCATCATCATTTGACGAACGGCGATGACATCGCCATGCTCTGTCTCCAAAACGGCAGGTTTTTTCTTGATTACCCCTGTAGACATAATCGCTACTTGAGGCTGATTGATGATAGGCGTTCCAGAGAGATTGCCAAAGGTACCGACATTCGTCAAGGTAAAGGTACCTCCAGAGATTTCATCAGGTTTAAGCTGGTTTTTCCTTGCTCTATTCGCCAAGTCATTCACCGATTTTGCTAAGCCTGCGAGGTTGAGTTGATCCGCATTTTTGACAACAGGTACGATAAGGTTCCCGTTTGGCATTGCGGCAGCCATACCTATATTAATGTATTTTTTGACCAAGATTTTATCATCGCCTAAAACGGATACATTGACCATAGGGAAATCACGTAAAGCTTTTGCTACGGCTTCAATAAAAATCGGCGTAAACGTGATTTTTTCGTTATAACGTTTCTGGAATTCTCCCTTGATACGATTTCTCCAGTTGAAAAGGTTCGTTACATCCGCTTCTACATAAGAGGTAACGTGAGGAGCGGTTTGCTTGGAATGTACCATATGCTTCGCAATCAATTTGCGAACGCGATCCATCTCAATAATTTCCTCTTGTGCCCCAGCCACATACTCCTTAGCCGGTTGGCTAGTCGTTTGTAAAGCCGTTTTCTTAGGTGTTTCTTTAGCTATCGATGTTTTTGTCGCAACAGGTTCACTTACAGGTGTTACAAAAACAGGTTGAGCGACAGCGCCTTGCTCTTTTCGAGTGGCAAGGTAAGCCAAAATATCTTTTTTCGTAACTCGTCCATTAGCCCCACTTCCTTGGAGGTTTTCGAGTTCGCTTAAGGCAACGCCCTCTTTCTTGGCAATACTTTTGACGAGCGGCGAATAAAAACGCGAAGCGCTGGTGTAATCATTTACAATTTCAACGGGCGTAAGTGGTGCTTCTGCCGTTTTGACGGCATCCACTATTTCCGTAGCGGGTTCACTTTTTTCTACCTCTGCATCTTCAATGGATTCATTATGGGTAGTACTTTCTTCTTCTCCTCCTGTAGCAATACGAGCGACAACCGTTCCAACAGGAACCGTTTCTCCAGCAGGTACAAGGATTTCGTGCAATACGCCTTCTACATGAGAAGGAACCGTAGCTTCCACTTTATCTGTAGCCGTAGCCACAACATCTTCATCCATTTCGATGCGGTCGCCCACTTCTTTAAGCCACTCTTGAATAGTCGCTTCTGTAACACTTTCTCCCATTTTGGGAATAATAAGATCTACCAGAGCCATAATATCATTATTTATTAAAGTAGAGCGTTTTTAGTAAATAGCTAAGAATTTATGGTTGATCGTGTCTTTTGTTCAACTAAAAATTCTTTCCAGAATCTAGTTAGCAAATTGATAATCATGCATTTTTTATAAAAATGATTGCCCATTTAGTAATGGTACGATTATACTTCACGCTTAACTACGAACTCTTAACTAACTGCTCAAGTTTTTTTCGTGGTGCAAAAATATAGGATTTATCCCGCTAATAAAAATTTTCGGAGTTCATTCAAAGAATAAGTCGTCGTAAGTTGGATATTTTTCAACCGATCTCTACCCAATTGCAATTTTCGAGTACGAATATTCCCTTTTTCTCCAAAAGCGGTCCAAATAGTACCTACAGGTTTTCCAGGGCGTTCCCCTCCAGGGCCAGCAATCCCCGACACAGCGATAGCATAATCTACGCCAAGCGTCTCCAAAGTTCCTTCCACCATTTCCCTCACCGTTTGTTCGCTTACCGCACCATATTGCTCTAAGGTATCAGCCTGAACATCAAGCATTTTTATTTTAATTCCATTGGAATAAGCAATGATGGAACCTTTATAATATTCGGAAGAACCAGCAATGGACGTAATCTTATGAGAAATGAAGCCACCAGTACAACTTTCCGCCGTACCCATCGTTTTCCCTTTGGATTTGAGCAACTTACCTATGGCTTCCTCAAGTTTTTCACCATTATCTCCATAGATAAAATCAGGAATAGCCGCTTTGATAAGACCAACTTGCTCATCCATTGCTTTTTGCAAGGCGACTTTGTCCTCTCCTGTAGCGGAAAGCCTTAGAGTAACCGAACCTAAATGTGGTAAAAAGGCTAATTTAAAATTGGACGGTAAATTTTCTTCAATATGTTCAATATGCTTAGCAACAGTCGTTTCTCCTACGCCTGCGGTTTCGATAGAATGGTGTAATATTTCTCCTTGAATGGCTTTAGCAGCCAGTTTGGGCAATATTTCCCGAGTCATCAAAGCCTTCATTTCATAAGGAACTCCCGGCATCGCTACGGCTATTTTTCCTTCTTTTTCAAACCACATGGCTGGCGCAGAACCTTTTGGGTTAGTTATCAAAGTGCAATCCACTGGAAGAAAACATTGAAGTCGATGTAAATCGGTAACAGGAATCTTTTTTAGGGCAAAAAATTGCTCAATACGCTTGTAAGTAGGTTCATGGAAGGCCAATTCGGTATCAAAGAAAGCGGTGAGCGCATGTTTAGTTACATCGTCTTTAGTCGGCCCTAGCCCACCAGTCAATAACACAAGATCCGCTACTTGAAATGCGGCTTCCAGTGCTTGGATCATATCTTGTTTATCATCGGATACCGTTTCTATTCGATGTATCGCAATCCCCAGAGCGTTAAGCTCTTTAGCCATCCAAGCAGCATTGGTATTTACGATTTGACCGATAAGAATTTCATCTCCTATATTAATGATATATGCCTTCATTTTTTAATTGTGTTTTCTAAGCGTCTATAAATTATAGTGTGAGAGTGAGTGTATTGCCCCGTCCTTTAGCGTTTTCGACGCTGTCGCTTGAAAAGACGCGTTGACAAAGGACAAAAGACAATCTTCGATAGCTATAATTATCGGGAAGCAGAACGGAGGAGATCTAACTACTTAATCCTCTTCCCCTTGCTAGCCCCTTGAAAAAATATCGTAAATTTTCGCGACCTGTACAAGCTTCAAAAACAGATATA
>JAHDHB010000320.1:0-2994 GCA_020631545.1 Saprospiraceae bacterium
GGTGAAAAAATAAGGATTTGGAAGGTTGTGTGGGGTAGAAGGGATGTAGGAAATGCTTGATCTCTTGTATGACCCATAAAAACAATGGTATGGCCTTATGCTTTTCTTCTTCAGGTGCTTTTACGATGATACCGCTCAAATCTGGGCCATAAAACTCTTGGATAAGACCTACTAGAGCGATCACTTTTTTGTGGTGGCCATATTCTAATTCATTAGCTGTATGCTCGAAAGTGTTATAATAGATGTGAGTAGATCGTTCTGTGTCATCTATCGTTTGAATAGCGATAATACTTCCTTGCTGATCGGGCTGTCGAAAAAAAGGAATCTCAGCTTGGTTTAGCGAGCGATCTAAGTTTAGCGCTTTAATTTTGGTTAAGAGCAAATCTGGAGTGGCATTGCAAGGAACATTAAGATTGAAGGTATCTAACAAAACGCCCTGTTCGTTCCAAGACAACTTTAAATAATTCGCTTTTATGGTATTTCCTTCTGTTTTCTTTATTTCAAATACGTTGTAGTCTTCGCCGTGTAGGTCATATTGCCAGACTCGCATAGCCCAAGAAGGTTTATCCGCACTCAGTGGCCTTATGTATAGATTCCGTTCCAAAGATTTTAGATAATCTTGATTGCTTTTTGATTTTTCGGCTGAGAAAATATGCCAATCATAGAGTTTACACAACGCTTCATTAGTATTCCATTCTTTCATCTCCTTGTATTTCTCGGCACTTACATAGGGGTGACTTTTAAGAATTAAATTACGAGTATAAATGCCTACTTGATCTTCTGTCAAACGTTTGAACATGTCCACGGTAGTGCCGAATACATCTTCTATTAAGCTCTCTCTAGGAGATTTATCAAGGCTATTGACGGTTTTTTCATCAAACTTTAGGCATTGGCCTAGGCTGTGGTAATAGGCATTGCCAACTTGCCCATAGCTATTTTGCAAGCAGGTAAAAGCAAAGCATAAACAAAATAGGTACTTGTAATTCATGTTTAGGTATTTAGGAGAATTTTTAGATCGTATACGGCCTTCTTTGTCGTCGTATTGATACCTTAAGATACGGATTCAAATGGTGGTTTGGATAGAAAAAGGGTTTGTTTTTGATCCATTTTCTAGAATAATATACGGTTGGCTAACGGGGTAAAAATGGGCGTTAGGCGGATTTTGAAAACTACAAATGCTTGTTTTGTTTATTTTAATAATTCGTTCTTTGTAACCTTGTTTTTTGGAGGGGAATTTTGAAAATGGTTATAGTTTTGAGATACTTTAATATTGATGTAGTCACATTGTTTTATTGCTTAGGCAAAATGACGACTAAACGGAAGGAGGTTGTTTTTTCTACGGTTGATACAATAAAAATAGAGCCTAGGACAATGAAAATGCTTTTGATGCGTTTAAAAGATGAAAAACAATATTTTTGTTTGAAAATTTTTACGAAGTGTTATTTTATTTTGATTTTTTTTTGTTTAACTAAATTTTTGAAAAACAGGAAATATGGAGAAAGAATGCTTACATTTGATCATGTGTTGCTAAGGAATCAGTATTCGAAAAACACTTGTTCATACAACTTTTCATACAGAATCCTTGATTTTTCAATTAAAAAGCCCCATTTTGCTAGTCTAAAGCTTATCAAAATTATTAGCGAAGTGGCCGAAAATACTGGATAAAGTACTTTTGGCACAGTCTTAGCCTAATTATAGTTATGGTGACGGGGTTTCTCGCTGCCATCCCGATGAAAGGGGAGCTTGATCGGGTATTTGTTCATAAAATATGAGTACATCATGAAAAACCTACTGATTATTCTACTGTTGTCCCCCTTAACGCTACTGGCATCCCCTGATTTTTCAGCTATTGCAAAAGCGATTAACGAAGGAAACATTGAACGTTTGTCAGGGTATTTTGACCAAAATATTGAGGTGACTTTAATGGACGACAATGGCTTGTATAACAAGGAAGAAGCAAGTCGAATTATTAAATCTTTCTTCAAGGAGTCTCCTGCTCGTTCGTTTAAATTAGTTCATCAGGGAAGCAATAATAAAGGACTCCATTACTGTATTGGTGATCTAGTAACGGCTCAAGGTGCATACCGAGTCTGTTATTACTTAAAGGAAGTGGATGGAAGCTTTGTTATTCAAGAGTTTGGGATTGAAGAAGAATAATGCTTTTGGATGAATATTAATGCTCAGCATAGAGCAATCTACCTGTAAATTGTGACATAAAATATATAAGCGTTTCCTGAGGGAAGCGCTTTTTTTTTGCTTTAAGGAAAAGGTAGAATTCTTTAGTAAAAAATAATACAAACGGATAGCGGGATCCTTTTTCACAGATAACGAGCTTAAGCTATAAACAGAACTGCCTAGTGAGGAATGCTTCTACTTTGATTTGATAAATGTCCAAGAGGTTGTCCTCATTTAAAAATTTCACCCTTTCAGGGTTTTTAACACTTGTTCTTTTATTTTTCTAGAATCCTTTCATCCCTTCGGGATTTAGCTGAAGGTGAGGAATCAAAGACTGTCCTTTGTCCTTTGTCAACGTCTTGCTCATTACCGCTACTTTCTGTGGCTTTTCATCTTCAAATAGATAGAAAATAATTCTTTATTCTTTATCCTTCATTCTTAATTATTCCTTAGTTTCGTGGTCAAAATAAATTGGATTATGAACAAGCAACTGATATTAGATAAGCGGCCAAAGGAACTTCCAACGGAAGATACTTGGAAATGGGAGAAAAATCCTATAGGAAAACCAGCAGAAGGGGAATTCCTTATCAAACAAATGTATATTTCTCTGGATCCTGCTATGCGTGGGTGGATGAATGATGCTCGGTCTTATATTGCTCCTATCCAACTAGGGGAAGTGATGAGGGCAGGTACGGTAGGGCAGGTGGTTGCCTCAAAAAATGAAAAATTTGCTGTTGGTGATTATGTAGCGGGGATGGGCGGTGTTCAAGAATATGTGCTTACCAATGGTAAAGGATGGCGAAAAGTGGATACGCGTAT